>JBKPOL010000019.1:0-3319 GCA_046733075.1 Pseudomonadota bacterium
GAGCACCGCGAGCAGCGCGTGATTTTGGACCAGGCCCTTGACGTTCGTCCAAGCGAGCGACACCTTCGACGTGGAGGACGTCGAGTCTTGGCCTGCGGAGGACGCGTACTTCCAGTTCATGTTCGGTTCCGTGAACGGCAGCGCCAATTTCAGGGAATCGCCTGAGACTTTCCCCGTGTCGCAAGAGCCGGATGATACGCGAGTCATGCAACCGCCATGCCATGCGCGGCTAAGCAGCACGCAGCCCCGGCATACGGCAAGGCGCCATGCAGGATTGCGGGACAAGCGCGGATGAGGCGAGTGCAGCCGCCTCCGTATATCCTTCCTGCCGGGCAAATTGCGCACCGCGGTTGCGCAACTCTTACATCCGCGGCGCGGGATGAGGGTCCTCAAGAGCACCGGCGTGGGCCGCTTCCAACCGGCATGGCGCTTGCTGTCGGTCTCGCATGGCGGGCTCGCATTCACGAAAGGATTCGAGTCGCAACAAGCGCAAGCAGTGCGCGCTCCTGCTGATCGACTTCATGAATCCTTTCGATTACGCGGGCGCGGAACTCCTCGCGCCGCGCGCTATCAGGGCAGCGCAAAACGCAAGTCGACTGAAGGCGCGCATGCGCGCGGCGCGTGTGCCCGTGATCTATGCGAATGACAACTTCGGTCGCTGGGAATCGGACTTCGAGGCGGTCGTCGCGAATTGCCGCGAGCGCGGTGGGGCGTCGGCCAGGATCGTCGAACTGCTCGCGCCTGCGGCGGGTGATCGCTCGATCCTCAAACCCCGCCACTCGGCATTCTTCGGTACGCCGCTTGAATTCCTGCTCGACGAGCTAGGCGCCGACACGCTGGTGCTGACGGGGATCTCCGCAGATTCCTGCATCATGTTCACTGCGCACGACGCGTATTTGCGCAAATATGCGCTCTGGGTGCCCGGTGATTGCGTCGCCTCCGAGCGCGAGACCTGGCGGCGCGGCGCCCTCGCGCATATGGAGAGAACGTTGAAGGCGGACATTCGGCCGGCCGTTCCGGCTTGATCCGCACCGTCTCGCTTGCTATGTGGCTGCGGGCAGGCTCGCGCGTGTTGCGCCGTACAATGGTCGCATGGCAGGTGCGCGCGGTTTCAGCGCGGAATACGCGACCTCTTCGAGCAACGCGCCGGTACGCGCGACATATTCCTCCACGGAAAATTGCTTGACGACACGGCTGCGCGCCGCCGCACCGAAACGCGCGCGCATCGCCTCGTCGGCGAGCAGCGAAACGGTACGCTTGGCCATGGCGAGTTCGTCTCCCGGGGGAGTCAGCCACCCCGTGAGGCCGGCCGCGACCAGTTCCGGATTGCCGCCGATGTCGGTTGCGACGACCGGCAGACCGCTCGCCATCGCCTCGAGCACGGCGAGCGGCGTCCCTTCGTGCCACGACGTGCACAGCACGACGTCGAGCATGTGATAGCACTGGGGCATGGTGTCGCATTCTCCGGCGAAGGTGACAACATCCAGAATGCGCAGCGCGCGAGCAAGCGCATGGAGCTCCGCGCGTAGCGGGCCATCGCCTATCACCACGAACCGAGCCGACGGGATGCTTGCATGGACGAGGGCGGCTGTGCGCAAAAAGAGTTCAGGGTTCTTCTCGGGAGAGAGCCGCCCGACGAAACCTACGGTCAGCGCTTCCCCGTTTCCGCGATCACCGGACGGTCGCGGCTTGAACTCCTCCGCGTCCACGCCATTGCGAATGACCGAGAGTCGCGCGCTCGCCGCGCCGACCGCGAGCGCGTGCGCGCGCGCCGCTTCGCTCACGACACAGATGTGCGTCGCCGCGAGTCGGTGGACTTCCAGGTCGAGCATCGACAAGTGCATGCTGTGAACCGTGGCGAGCACCGGAGTGCGCGTAGCGCGGCCCGCGAGCCCGGCGATCACATGTGCCGGACCCATGTGGGCATGGATCACCTGCACTTCGTGCTCGCGAGCGAGACTCACGGCGCGCTGGACGGAGTGCCAGCGCAGCCTTTCGCCCATCGCGCAGATGTGCACCGGAATTCCGCGTTCGCGCAGTCGCGCGGTGAACGGGCCTTCGAATGGACAAAGCGCGACGATCGAAAAGGCGGTCGGCGACAACCGCCCGGCAAGCCGTGCGATGGCGCTCTCCATGCCCCCGACGATGCCGTTGCCCGCGATCAGGAGCACGCGCAAGGGCCCGATGGCGCTATCGTCCGGCATCACACGTCCTTCGGGTCGTTTCGGGCCGGCGCGGTTTGGGCGGCGCGACGCGGGCAACGCCTTGGAGCGTTCTGCGGAAGTAGTCCACGGTGTGGGCCAGGCCTTCCTCCAGTTCGACGCGCGGCTGCCAGTCGAGGACACGCCGCGCAAGCGAGATGTGCGGCCGCCGTTGCCGCGGATCGTCTGAAGCGGCGGGGGCAAAGATGATGCGTGATCTCGAGCCGGTCACGCGGCGTACCGTCTCTGCCAGCTGCAGCACCGTGAACTCCGTGGGATTGCCGATGTTCATCGGTCCGGCGCACGGTTCCGGCGCATTCATGAGACGACCCGCGCGTCGATCGTATCGGTGACCTAACAGAACGATCGCGTCTGCCAGCCGTCGCCCTGGATCGGTCAAAGGCTGGCCGCGGAGCGCAGCCAGGATGAAGTTGGATACGACGCGCCCGTCGGCCGGCTGCATCCGCGGGCCGTAGGTATTGAAGATTCGCGCAATGCGCGTGACGAGTCCGTGCTGGCGGCGATAGTCCGCGAACAGCGTCTCCCCGCAGCGCTTGCCTTCGTCGTAACACGCGCGCGGGCCGATCGGATTGACGTGGCCCCAATGATCCTCCGTCTGCGGGTGTTGCGCGGGATCGTCGTAGACCTCGCTCGTCGAGGGCCTGGACGATCGGTGCACGCAATCGCTTTGCGAGGCCGAGCAGGTTGATGGCGCCGTGCACGCTGGTCTTCGTCGTCTGCACGGGGTCGAGCTGGTAGTGTCGGGGCGACGCCGGACAGGCGAGATTGAAGATCCGGTCCACCTCGACGTAGAGCGGGAACGTGATGTCGTGGCGCAGCAGCTCGAAGCGCGGGTTCTCGAACAGCGACGCCACGTTGGCGCGCGTTCCCGTGTAGAAGTTGTCGACGCACAGCACGTCATGGCCGTCCTCGAGAAGGCGCTCGCACAAATGCGAGCCGAGGAAGCCCGCCCCGCCAGTGACGAGGATGCGCAGCGGCTGGCTCGGTTCGGTTCTCATGCCCCGCACACCTCCCGAAAGACGGCGTCCCAGTCCGCGGCGAAGCGCTTGATCGCGAAGCGCTCGCGCGCATAAGCTCGTGCGCGACGCGAAAGCGCG
>JBKPOL010000020.1:0-5602 GCA_046733075.1 Pseudomonadota bacterium
TCGGGCACCGAGAGCATCGTGGAAGCGTATTACCGTTGCCGCGTCGCGACCGCTTTCGACCTCACTGCCGACGCGCAGTGGCTGCGCCACGCGGGGGGCGATCGCGCCGCTCCCAACGTATGGGTGAGCGGCGTCAGGGCGCGAATCGGTTTCTAGGGCGCGGGCTCGCCGCTCTTGCTCGGCTAGACTGAGGCGTGGTCGAGCTTCGTGCCGTCGGCAAATCGTTTGCCGGCCCCCTCCCGCGCCGCATCTTCTCCGACGTGTCCCTCTCGATTGCGGCCGGCGAATACGTCGCAATCGTGGGCGCATCGGGCGTCGGCAAATCGACGCTGCTGAACATCATCGCGGGACTCGAAACGTTCGACAGCGGCACTGTCGTCGTCGGCGGCGTCGATTACGCGACACAGGACGACGACTCGCTTACGCAACTGCGGCGCGCACGAATGGGCTTCATATTTCAGGCGTTTCATGTGCTCCCGTATTTGAGCGTAGGCGACAATGTCGCGCTGCCGCTGGCGTTGCAGGGTCGCGACGGCGCCGCAGAGCGAACGCGCGTCGCTGAAATGCTCGATGCAGTGGGCCTCGCCGAGCGGGCGGCCAGCCGTCCCCGTGAGCTTTCCGGCGGAGAACTGCAGCGTGTGGCGATTGCGCGTGCGCTCGTGCACCGGCCGGCGCTCGTACTCGCCGACGAGCCGACGGGCAATCTCGATCCCGAAAGCGCGGGCCGCGTGATCGCACTGCTGCGCGAGGCGGTGAAGCAGAATGGCGCCGCGTGCGTTCTCGCCACGCATTCGCGAACGGCAGCGGCATCAGCGGACGTCGTATACCGAATTACCGCGAGCGGGCTCGTCAAAGCCGCAGGCAACGACGTCGAGTGATGAACGAGCCATTCGCGGCACTGGCGATCGGGCGAGCCGTGACGGGCGGCGCGAGTTCGCTTGTGGGTGGGCGCACATTGCTCGCCGTGATCGCGATCGCCTTTGGCGTCGCACTCGGCTACGCCGTCGAAGTCATCAACCGTGCGGCGGTCAATGAGTTGACGGCGAGCCTCTCGACACTTGCCGGTCGTGCCGACCTTCAGGTGCGCGGCCCCCGCAATGGATTCGACGAAGCGCTCTATCCGCGGCTCGCCGACATCGATGGGGTGGCCGTTGCAAGTCCCGTCGTGGAGATCGGCGTCACCGTGCGCGGGCACCCGCAGCCGCTGACACTGCTCGGTGTGGACGTGTTCCGCGCGGCGACGATCAATCCGGCCCTGGTCGGCGTCGCTCACGACCGACTCGACACGCTGCGGCCCGATACGATCTTCCTGAGCGCCGCGGCCGCTGCGTGGCTCGGCGCCAATGCAGGCGACACGCTATCGGTCGCCGTCCCCCGCGCGGAGATTGCGTTGCGCGTGGCGGGCAACACCGCGGCCGGCGGCTCGTCCCGATACGGAGTCATGGACATCGCAGCCGTTCAGGATGCGTTCTCGCACGTCGGCCGTCTCACACGCATCGATTTACGCCTCGCTCCCGGCGCTGACGCAGCGCGCGTGCGCGAGCGCATCGCCTCGATCCTCCCGGCCGGACTTGCAGTCGGTCCGCCAGAAGATAATCTCGCCGCCACTGAGCGGCTCTCACGCGCTTACCGCGTCAATCTGAACGTGCTTGCGCTCGTCGCGCTCTTCACAGGCAGCATGCTGGTGTTCGCCACCCAAACGCTTGCGCTCGCGCGACGCCGGCCGCAGTTCGCGCTGCTGCGCACGCTCGGTCTCTCCCGTGGTCGCCTCGTGGGCTGGGTCATCACGCAGGCAGCGCTGTTGGGCATCGTGGGCGCCGCGGCGGGCGTTCTCGCCGGACATGCGTTCGCGTGGTTCGCCCTGCATGAGTTCGGTCCCGACCTCGGCGCCGGGTTTTTCGGCGGCGAAGCGATCACGCTCGCCTTCGAACCCGGACCCACTCTCGTGTTTGCCGCACTGGGCGTCCTCGCCTCGGTCGCGGGAAGCGCGCTGCCCGCTCGCGAAGCCGCACGAGCCGCACCGGCGGCGGCGCTCAAGGCGAGCGATGCGGATGTATCCGGCCGCTATCCGCGCTGGCCCGCGTGGGCGCTGATGGCGATCGGCGCGGCCATGACGCTGCTGCCCGCGCTCAATGGGCTCCCGGTGTTCGGCTATCTCGCCATTGCGCTCATCATCGTGGGCGGCATTCTCGCGATGCCGCAGGTTGCAGAACTGGTGTTGCTCGTTGTCCGTGCGCCGCATCGCGTGCCCGCGCGTCTCGCCATCGCCTATCTGCGCGCGTCGCCCGGCCGCGTCGCCGCGATGCTCGCCGCGATGGTAGCGAGCGTGTCGCTCATGGTCGCCATGGCCATCATGGTCACTTCGTTTCGCCAATCGCTCGAGGATTGGCTCGGCGTAATGCTGCCGGCCGATCTCTACTTGCGTGCCGCGTCTGACAGCGTGAACTTCAGCCATGCGGAGCGCGACGCGCTCTCGAGCCTGCCCGGCATCGATCGCAGCGAATTCATGCGCGCGACCTCCGTCGTGCTCGGCCCCGCCGCTCCCCGCGTTGCGTTGCTTGCTCGGGACATCGATCCCGCGAATCCCAGCGAACGCCTGGCCCTGGTCGGCGACTGGCTCGCGCCTGGCGCAGCAGTTGCGCCATACGCATGGGTGAGCGAACCGGTTGCCGACGCGAATCGCCTCGCGCTCGGATCGACGCTCGCACTGCCGCTCGGCGGCAACAGCGTGTCGTTCACTGTCGCAGGCGTCTGGCGGGACTATGCCCGACAGCAGGGATCGATCGTGATCGAACGGGAACGTTACGTTGAGCTTACGGGGGACGACACGGTGAACGAAGCGGCGCTGTGGCTCTCGGCGAATGCGAACGCCATCGAGGTGAGGCGCGCAGTGGCGAGCGCCGTCGGGGACGCGTCGCATGTGCTGCTCGCGACACCCGGCGAGCTGCGCAAGCTCTCGCTCGCCGCGTTCGATCGCACGTTCGCGGTGACCTACGCGCTGGAAGCCGCAGCGGTGTTGATCGGCCTCGTCGGCCTGTCGGCGACGCTCGTTGCGCAAACCCTCGCACGCAACCGCGAATTGGGCATGCTGCGCCACGTTGGAATGACGCGCCGGCAAGTTGGAGCGATGCTCGCCATGGAAGGCGCGGTGCTGGCGTCGATCGGCGCCGTCGCCGGCCTGCTGCTCGGCTTCCTGATCAGCCTGATCCTCGTGCATGTCGTCAACCGGCAATCGTTTCACTGGGGCATGAGCCTGCACATTCCGTTGGTTCCGCTTGCCGTGCTCATCGTGACGCTCATCGCGCTCGGCACGATCACCGCACGCGCGAGTGCGCGCACGGCGACGAGCATCAGCGCCGTGCGCGCCGTGCGGGAAGACTGGTGAATCCGCTTCGCCGCCAACTGCTGTTCCTGCCGCTCACGCTCACGAACGACATCGTGCAGGCGGAGGTCGCGTATCCGGACGTGCAAGCGGCCGTTCGGCTCGAATTCCCCCGCGATGAGGGATCGCATCCGGCGTTTCGCAACGAGTGGTGGTACATCACGGGCTGGATGCGCGATGATCGTGGACAGGAAATGGGCGTGCAGATCACGTTCTTCCGGAATCGCCCGGGCGTTGCGGAGGCGAGCGCAAGCAGATTCGCGCCGCGCCAATTGCTGTTCGCGCACGCCGCAATCGCCAACCCGCAACTGCAGCGGCTGCTCGTCGACGAACGCGCCGCGCGCGAGGGTCTCGGTCTCGCAGCGGCGCTCGAAGGCAATACGGACGTTCACATTGGCGACTGGTCGCTTCGACGGGACGGCGACGCTTATCACGCTCGCATTCGAGCGAGCCGGTTTCTGCTCGATGTCGCCTTCGCTGCGCACGAGCCGCCGCTGCTGCAGGGCGAAGACGGCGTCAGTCACAAAGGACCGGACCCGCGGGACGCAAGCTACTACTACAGCCGGCCGCAGCTCCAAGTGAACGGTTCAATCACGCTCGGGGACCGCGCAAGCGCAGTAACCGGCGTGGCATGGCTCGATCATGAGTGGTCGAGCCGTTACCTGATGCCTAATGCCGCTGGGTGGGACTGGACCGGCATCAACCTCGACGATGGCGCGTCGCTGATGGCCTTTCGAATCCGCGATGCACGAGGCGCGACGCTGTGGGCCGGCGGTGCGTATCGCGACGCGGCTCGAGTACGTCGCGTCTTGGCGCCGGGCGACGTCGAGTTCATCGCGCAGCGCCAGTGGCGCTCGCCGCGGACCGGCATCGACTATCCCGTTTCGTTCCGCGTTCGCGCCGGTGATTTCGAAGCGACGCTCGATCCGCTCTTCCCGGACCAGGAACTCGACGCACGCGGTGGTGTCGGCGTCGTGTACTGGGAAGGGGCGGTACGCGCATTGGTCGGCGACCGCATCATCGGCCGCGGCTACCTGGAATTGACCGGGTACGGCGAGGCGCTGCGCATCTAGCGATCGCGTGCAGCGCGGCCGTGCATGCTGCGCAACATGGACGCCATTTGTTTTGCGCTAGCGGCGATCGGCCGAGAAGACGCCTCGGATATCGCGCGCAAGCTGCAGCGCGCGCTTCAGTTGACCGACGCTTTCGACCTCGAGCGTGAACGCCATCCGCGCCTGGTGCTGGCGGGTCAGCGTGTTGACGGCGGTCACATTGATCTTCTCGCGCGAGAACAGCTCCGAGATGTCGCGCTGCAGACCCTGCCGGTCGCTCGCCTCGATGACGATGTCGACCGGGAAGAGCTGCTCGCGCGGCGCGCCCCAGTTGGCGTCGATCAGGCGCTCCGGCTCGCGCGCGCGGATCCGTTCGACGTTCGCACACGACGCGCGATGGATCGTTATGCCTTTTCCCCGCGTAACGAAACCGACGATCGGATCGGGCGGCGCGGGCTTGCAGCACCGCGCGAGCCCGGTGAGCAAACGGTCGACGCCGACGACGAGGATGCCCTGGTCGCTGCCGCTCGCTCGACTGCGGCGCATGACCACCTCGGGCGCAGCGGGGGCGGCCTCGACCACGTTGGGCTCGGCGACCGCCTGGATCGCGGCCTGCACCTGCTTGCTGTGGATTTCGTCGCGCGCAAACGCAGCGAACAGCTCCTCGGCTTTGGAGAATCCCGCTTTCGCCGCGACAGTCTCGAGCTTCAACGCCGTCTGGCCGAGGCGCGCGAGCTCGCGCTCGACCATGACCCGTCCCTGCGCAACGGTTTCCTCGTGCTGCTGCGCCTTGAACCACTGCCGCACCTTCGCGCGTGCACGGTGACTCTGCACATAGCCGAGATCGGGGTTCAGCCAGTCGCGCGACGGTCCACCCTGCTTCGCGGCAATGATCTCGACCTGCTGGCCGTTACGGAGCACGTAATTGAGCGGAACCATTTGGCCGTCCACCCGCGCGCCCCGGCAGCGGTGGCCGAGGCTCGTGTGCACGGCGTAGGCGAAGTCGATCGGCGTCGCGCCGCGAGGCAGGTCGACCACCTTTCCCTGTGGCGTCAGCACGTAGATCGAGTCGGTGAAGAGGCTGCTGCGAAACGCTGACAGCCATTCGCCGGTCTCGGCAACGGCATCCTTCCAGTCGAGTATCTGCCTCAGCCACGCGATCTTGTCG
>JBKPOL010000021.1:0-4874 GCA_046733075.1 Pseudomonadota bacterium
GTGGCGCGCGGCGATCTTTCGCGCAAGATCACAGTGGACGTCAAGGGCGAAATCCTCGAGCTCAAGAACACCATCAATACGATGGTCGACCAGCTGCGATCGTTCGCCTCGGAAGTCACGCGCGTGGCGCGCGAGGTGGGCACGGAAGGCCGCCTCGGTGGCCAGGCGGACGTGCAAGGGGTCGCCGGCACATGGAAAGACCTGACCGACAGCGTCAACTTCATGGCGAGCAACCTGACAGGCCAGGTGCGCAACATCGCCGACGTGACGAAGGCCGTTGCGAATGGCGACCTGTCGAAAAAGATCACCGTCGACGTCAAGGGCGAGATCCTCGAGCTCAAGAACATCATCAACACGATGGTGGATCAGCTCTCGTCGTTCGCATCCGAAGTGACGCGGGTCGCACGCGAGGTCGGCACGGAAGGCAGCCTTGGCGGCCAGGCGGACGTGCGCGGCGTTGCAGGCACCTGGAAGGACCTGACGGACAGCGTCAACTCGATGGCGAGCAACCTGACCGCCCAGGTTCGCAACATTGCGGACGTCACGAAAGCGGTCGCGAGCGGCGACTTGTCGAAGAAGATCACCGTCGATGTGAAGGGCGAGATTCTCGAGCTCAAAAACACGATCAATACGATGGTGGATCAGCTGCGATCGTTCGCCTCGGAAGTCACGCGTGTGGCGCGGGAAGTGGGTACCGAAGGCAAGCTCGGCGGCCAGGCCGACGTGCAAGGTGTGGCCGGCACGTGGAAGGACCTGACCGATAGCGTCAACTTCATGGCGAGCAACCTTACCGGCCAGGTGCGCAACATCGCCGACGTGACAACCGCCGTTGCGAGCGGCGACCTGTCGAAGAAGATCACCGTCGACGTCAAGGGCGAAATTCTCGAGCTCAAGAACACGATCAACACGATGGTCGACCAGCTCTCGTCGTTCGCCTCGGAAGTCACGCGGGTTGCGCGCGAAGTGGGCACGGAAGGCAGTCTCGGCGGCCAGGCGGATGTGCGCGGCGTTGCCGGCACGTGGAAGGACCTGACCGACAGCGTCAACTCGATGGCGAGCAACCTGACCGGTCAGGTGCGCAACATCGCGGACGTAACGAAGGCCGTGGCAAGCGGCGACCTGTCGAAGAAGATCACCGTCGACGTCAAGGGCGAGATCCTCGAGCTCAAGAACACCATCAACACGATGGTCGACCAGCTGCGATCATTCGCCTCGGAAGTGACCCGTGTGGCGCGCGAGGTCGGCACCGAAGGCAAGCTGGGTGGTCAGGCGGAAGTGCAGGGCGTCGCGGGCACGTGGAAGGACCTGACCGACAGCGTCAACTTCATGGCGAGCAACCTCACCGCGCAGGTGCGGAACATCGCCGACGTGACAACGGCCGTTGCAACCGGTGACCTGTCGAAGAAGATCACAGTCGACGTCAAGGGCGAGATCCTCGAGCTCAAGAACACGATCAACACGATGGTCGACCAGCTCCGATCGTTCGCTTCGGAAGTGACGCGCGTCGCGCGCGAGGTCGGCACCGAAGGACGCCTCGGCGGCCAGGCCGACGTGCAAGGTGTAGCCGGCACGTGGAAGGACTTGACCGACAGCGTCAACTCGATGGCCAGCAACCTGACCGGTCAGGTGCGCAACATTGCCGACGTGACCAAGGCCGTGGCAAGCGGGGACCTGTCGAAGAAGATCACCGTGGACGTGAAGGGCGAGATCCTCGAGCTCAAGAACACGATCAACACGATGGTCGACCAGCTCTCGTCGTTCGCATCCGAAGTGACGCGGGTCGCACGCGAGGTAGGCACGGAAGGCATCCTCGGTGGCCAGGCGAACGTGAAGGGCGTCGCCGGCACGTGGAAGGACTTGACGGACAGCGTGAACTCCATGGCCGGCAATCTCACGAGCCAGGTCCGCGGCATCGCCAAGGTCGTCACCGCGGTTGCGAACGGCGAACTGCAGCAGAAGCTGACGGTCGAGGCGAAAGGCGAGATCGCCGCGCTGACCGAAACGATCAACAACATGATCGACACGCTCGCGACGTTTGCGGATCAGGTGACGACGGTTGCGCGCGAAGTTGGCGTCGAAGGCAAGCTCGGCGGGCAGGCGAAGGTGCCGGGCGCGTCCGGAACGTGGAAGGATCTGACCGAGAACGTCAACCAGCTCGCGGCAAACCTGACGACGCAGGTGCGCGCCATCGCGGAAGTGGCGACCGCCGTGACGCAAGGTGACCTGACGCGGTCCATCACCGTGGAGGCGCGCGGCGAAGTGGCAGCGCTGAAGGACACGACGAACGAGATGATCCGCAATCTGCGCGACACGACGCGCAAGAATACGGAGCAGGACTGGCTGAAGACGAACCTCGCCAAGTTCAGCCGGATGCTGCAAGGGCAGAAAGATCTCAATACCGTCGCGCGATTGATTCTTTCGGAGCTTGCGCCCGTTGTTTCGGCGCAGCACGCGCTGTTTTATGTGCTGGATACCGCCGCGCCGCCGCGCCTGACGCTTGTGGCGAGCTACGGATCGAAGGGCCAAAGCGCGCTCGGGAATCGACTGGATCTCGGCGAAGGTCTCGTCGGCCAGTGCGCCGTCGAGAAATCGAAGATCCTGCTCGCGAACGTCCCGCAGAACTACGTGCAGATCTTCTCCGGACTCGGCTCCTCGCCCCCGCAGAACATCTTCGTGCTGCCCATCATCTTCGAAGGACAGGTCAAGGGCGTGCTCGAGCTCGCCTCATTCGATCGTTTCAGCCCCACGCACGAGCAGTTCCTCGATCAACTAACCGAATCGATTGGGATCGTCATCAACACGATCGAAGCGAACATGCGCACGGAGGACCTCCTTGCGCAATCGCAATCGCTCGCATCCGAGCTCCAAAGCCGACAGCAGGAACTGCAACAGACGAACCAGGAGCTCGAGGAAAAGGCTGGCCTGCTTGCGCATCAGAACCAGGAAGTGGAGCGCAAGAACATGGAAGTGGAGCAGGCGCGCAAGGCCCTCGAGGAGAAGGCCGAGCAGCTCGCGCTCACGTCGAAGTACAAGTCGGAGTTCCTCGCGAACATGTCGCACGAGTTGCGCACGCCGCTCAACAGCCTGCTGATCCTCTCGGACCAGCTCTGCAAGAACCCCGGCGGCAACCTGACCGCGAAGCAGGTCGAATTTGCGAAGACGATCCACGCGTCGGGCAACGACCTGCTCACGCTGATCAACGACATCCTGGACCTGTCGAAGATCGAGTCCGGCACGGTGATCATGGATCCGTCCGACCTTCGCCTGGACGAGCTGCAGCGCTATGTCGATCGGACGTTCCGCCACGTCGCAGAAGCAAAGGGCGTCGACTTCTTCGTACGTGTCGATCCGCGACTGCCACCAACGATGTTCACCGATTTGAAGCGACTGCAGCAGGTATTGAAGAACCTGCTGTCGAACGCATTCAAATTCACGCAGCAGGGCAGTGTCACTCTGACGATGGACCGCGTGACGAGTGGCTGGGACCCGCAGAACGAAACGCTCAATCGCGCCTCGGACGTCGTCGCCATTTCGGTGCGCGATACCGGCATCGGGATTTCACCCGACAAACAGCAGATCATTTTCGAGGCGTTTCAGCAGGCTGATGGCAGCACGAGCCGCAAGTACGGCGGTACCGGCCTCGGTCTTGCTATCAGCCGCGAGCTGTCGCGATTACTGGGAGGCGAGATTCGATTGGTCAGCGCGCCGCGCAGCGGCAGCACGTTCACACTGTTCCTGCCGGCTACTTACACGCCGCCACGGTCGCTCCGCAAGACATCGATTGAGCGCGCTAATATCGAAACGGCGCCCCGTCAGGCCTTGAACATTGCACCCGCCGCGCGCGTCGTGGAAGTGCCGGCCGCGCCAATCGTGGACGGGCACCCCCGACCCGCGCCCGCAGTCTCCGAGCCGCCTCCCAAGTTCGAAGAGGACGAGGGCATCGCCGATGATCGGCACGCGATCGTGCCGGGCGACCAGGTGCTGCTGATCGTCGAGAACGAGCCCGGGTTTGCCGAGTTGCTGCTCGATGTCGCGCGTCACAAAGGCTTCAAGGGTATCGTCACCTCGTCGGGAGTTTCGGCCCTGGCGTTGGCTACCGAGTACATGCCTTCGGCGGTCACGCTCGACATCTTCCTTCCCGACATCGACGGATGGCGGGTGCTCGATCGACTGAAGAACGATGATCAGACGCGGCACATGCCGGTGTCCGTCATCTCCACCGACGAGTCACGCGAGCGGGCGTTGAAGGCGGGTGCATTCCAGTTTGTCGCGAAGCCGATGCAGAGCAAGGAGGTCGTCGACGGGCTGCTCGACAGACTTGTCGCCTATCTTGCTCGCCCGCGACGCCACTGCCTCGCGGTGTCGGCGGATTTGACGAAGAAGCTGCTCGTCCAGCAGACCCTTGCCGCTGACGACGTCGAGATCACCGCGGTCGACCGATACGAAGATGCCGCCGGGGTGCTGGCAAGCAAGCCCGTCGATTGCATGGCGTTCGATGCCGCATTGCCGGCCCCGCCGGAAGGCATGCTATTCGGCGAGGGGAACGCGTTAGGTGCCGATGCGCCGCCGATCGTCCTCTTCGGCGCGGGCAAGGACGTGAACGAATTCGACCACTGGGGCGGTTTCGCACGGCGGGCCGGCGTGCGGGAAGCGCGCTCGCCGGAAGAATTGCTGGAGCAGGCAAGCTTTTGCATGCATCGCTCGCTCGCCGCCATGCCGGAATCGCATCGTGCCGCATTGAAGTCGCTGCAAAACGCGAACGAGGTGTTGCACGGCAAGCGCGTGATGATCGTCGACGACGACATGCGCAATATCTTTGCCTTGACGTCCCTGCTTGAGGATCGGGGGATGATCATCGTGTCTCACGATAACGG
>JBKPOL010000022.1:0-4235 GCA_046733075.1 Pseudomonadota bacterium
CTCGCCTTCATGTTCGTGTTCATGCGGATCGTCTACCTGTCGCTGCCCATCGGCGTGCCTCCGTTTGCGCAGGTTTCCCTGATGCTGATGCAGTTGCTGGGAATTCGCTGAGCGGATGCGACGGTTCCGACAAACTGAACCTGCGCGTTTGCGCGCATAGCGTCGACGGGTCCTGAAGCGTGCTCGACGTGCTGCACCAGCTCGCCGGCGGTTTCCTGCACGTACTCGCGCCCGTCAACTTCCTGGCCCTCGTCGTCGGACTCGTGGTCGGCATGCTTGTCGCGGTGCTGCCCGGACTCACGCTTGTGATGGGCGTCGTGCTGGCCCTGCCCTTCACGTACGGAATGTCGATCACGCCCTCGATCATCCTGCTGACGGCGATGTACGTGTCCGGCACATATGGCGGCGCGATCACGTCCATCCTGTTTCGCATTCCCGGCGAGCCGATGGACGTGCCACTGCTGTGGGACGGCTTCGCGATGGCGCGTGCCGGTCAGCCGGCGCAGGCGCTCGGCTGGACGCTGTTCGCCGCGATGACCGGCGGGCTCATCACGGCGACGATCATGGTGACGCTGGCCGTGCCGTTCGCGAAAGTGGCGCTGACGTTCGATTCCCCCGAGTACTTTTCGATCGTGCTGTTCGGCTTCACGAGCGTCGTCGCACTCGGCGGCGGCTCGATGGCGAACGCTTTCATCAGCCTGTTCTTCGGGATGCTCGTCTCGACGGTCGGCGTCGATGAGATCTATGGCGTCGACCGCTTCACGTTCGGCAGCAGCATGCTCCGGGACGGCATCGGCTATCTGCCAGTGATGGTCGGCGCGTACGGATTGGGTGAGGTGCTGGTTCGCCTGGAGCAGGGATTCGTTTCGCCGCCGCTTGAAGGAGACCGCAGCATCGCGACGCGCCTGCCGCGCTTCGCGGACGCGTGGAAGCTGCGCGGGACGTTCGGGCGCGCATCGCTCGTCGGGGTGCTGTGCGGCATCGTGCCGGGTGCCGGTGCGACGATCGCATCGTTCGTGTCGTACGGCGTCGAAGGCCAGTACGGCAAGCGCCGCCGCGAGCTCGGCACGGGAATCGCCGAGGGGATCGTCGCGCCGCAGGTCGCGTCCACGGCATCGGTCGGCGGGCATATGGTGCCGCTGCTCACGCTCGGCATTCCGGGGAGCGGCGCGACCGCGGTGATTCTCGGCGCCTTCCTGCTGCACGGCGTGCAGCCCGGTCCGCAGATCTTCGAGACTCAGTCGCTCCTCGTCTATGCGATCTTCGCGTCGGTTTTCCTCGGCGTGCTCGGCATGGGCCTGCTCGGTTATTTCGCGATCCGTCCGCTGATCAAGGTGCTGTATCTGCCGGAGGCGATCGTGTCGGTCTTCGTCGTGCTGTTCTGCCTGATCGGCGCGTATTCCGAGCACAACAACCTGAGCGATCTCTGGATGATCGTCGTGTTCGGGGTCATCGGTTACCTGTTCGAGCGCTGGCGTTTCCCGATCGCGCCGATGGTGCTCGGCTGCATCCTGGGTCCCGTTGCCGAAACGTCGTTCCTCACGACGATGATCAGTTACCGCAATGACTGGACCGTCTTTTTCACGCGGCCGGTCAGCGCCGCCGTCATGGCGCTGACCGCGCTCGCGCTGCTGTATCCGTTCTATCGGCGCTTCCGCCGCCGTCCTCACGACGCACTCGAACCGTCCCGGGCGGGATAGTGGATACCGAAAATGTCGATGTACGGCGGCTGGATATCGATCATGTCGATGTACGGCGGCTGCGCATTCCGCTGACGCGGCCGTACCGGCTCGCGTTCGGTCCGGTCACCCACTACGACACGATCATCGTCAGCCTGACAGGCAGCGCCGGCGAGCATGGCTTCGGCGAAGCGACGCTTCTGACCGGCTATACCGACGAAACGATCGACGAAAGCTGGGCGCTTGCGCGTGAAGTCGCGGCCACGCTGCCGGGTATCGCCGCCAGCGACGGGCGTCGTCGAATGCGCGAGCTCGGCGCGCGCGCCCCGTTCACCGCGACGGCGTTTCATACGGCGCTCGACATGGCCGCTCGTCACCCCCTCCTCGTGCGATCGCAGAAAGTGCGTGTGCCGCTGCTCGCGTTGCTGCAAGGACACGATGAAGCCGAACTGCGGCGCGCGTTCGACGGATTGCACGCCGCGGGCTATCGCACCGTCAAGGTCAAGATTGGTTTCGACGTCGATCAAGACTTGCGCTTCGTCCGATGCGTGCAGTCCGTCGTCGACGGACGTGCCGCCATCCGTGTCGATGCCAACCAGGGGTACGCCGGACCTGATGCGGTCAGGGTCATTCAGCGCCTCGATCCGACAGGGATCGAGCTCTTCGAGCAGCCGTGCGCAGCCGGCGACCGGGATGCACATCGCCAGGCGGCTGCAGCGGCGGCGCGCACCGGTCTGCCGCTGATGCTCGACGAGTCGATCTACGATCTCGACGATATCGATCGCGCTGCGGAAGACGCCGCGTGCGCGTACGTCAAGGTCAAGCTGATGAAGTTCGTCGGCATCGACGCGCTCGTGACGGCAATCGAGCGCATTCGCGCGCGCGGAATGAAGCCGGTGCTCGGCAATGGCGTTGCATCCGATGTCTCGTGCTGGATGGAGGCATGCGTCGCCGCGCGCTACATCGACAACGCGGGCGAGATGAACGGATTTCTGAAGGCGCCGAAGATGCTCTTGGCCGAGCCGCTTGGGTGCGACGGGGGCGACATCGTGCTGACGGGCGCCGTGCCGGAACTCGACACGGATGCGCTCGACGGGTACACGGAAGCGCGTATCGAATGCCGTCAGGAGATCGCGGGATGTCCCACACGATCGTGACCGGCGTCATCGGCGCCGATACGCACATCGTAGGCAACCGCATCCTGTCGATGGCGCTCGAGGACGCCGGCTATCACGTCGTGTCACTCGGTGCGCTCACACCTGCCGGGGACTTCATCCGGGCTGCCATTGAAACCGCGGCCGATGCAATCCTTGTCTCTTCACTGTACGGCCAGGGCGAGCTCGACTGTCGCGGTTTCCGCGACCTCTGCATCGAGGCGGGGCTCGACGACATCCTGCTCTACGTCGGCGGCAACCTCGTGGTCGGCAAGCAGCCGTGGGATGTCGTTGAGAAGCGCTTTCTCGACATGGGCTTCGATCGCGCATTTCCGCCCGGCACGCGCGTGGAAGGCGCCCTCGCGGTGCTTGCAGCGGATTTCGCCGCACGGGATCAACGCCAACAGGCTCGCCGTGAGGTTGAGTAGCATGACGGACGTAGGAAACCGAGGTTCGTGAGGAGCGTGTCTTTGAGAAGCGCGTTGCTGATCGACTTCGGAAGCACATGGACGAAGCTTCGCGCGGTCGACATGGAGACGGGCGCGCTCCTGGCGAGTGCGCAAGGCCCGTCAACGGTCGCAACCGACGTCAACATCGGTCTCGAAGCCGCGTTCGCGGCGTTGTCGTCGACGCTCGGGCGCCTGCCTTCGTTCACGTGCAGGCTCGCGTGCTCAAGTGCGGCGGGAGGCTTGCGCATGGTTACCGTCGGCCTCGTCCGCGAATTGACGGCCGAAGCCGCGCGGCAGGCTGCGCTCGGTGCGGGGGCGAAACTCGTCGGGGGATTTGCGTATCGCCTTACGTCGAGCGATCTCGCGGAGATCGAGGCGCTCGCACCGGACATCGTGCTCCTATGCGGCGGAACCAATGGTGGGAACAGCGAGGTCATCCTGCACAACGCACATGCGCTCGCCCGCAGCAGCTTGCGGTGCCCGGTCATCGTCGCCGGAAATCGAGAAACCACCGATGAAATCGTCGCGCTGCTGTCGCGCGACGGCCGCGCGGCAATCGGTGCGGCGAACGTGCTGCCGGCCCTCGACACGCTCGACATCGAGCCCGCGCGCACGGCGATTCGCGACGTATTCATGGAGCGCATCGTGACAGCGAAAGGCATCGATCGTGCGAGTGCCAGGATCGATCGGGTGCTGATGCCAACGCCCGCGGCGGTCCTCGAAGCTGCGCGGCTTCTTGCCGCTGGCGTGGAGGGCCGCGAGGGCCTCGGAGCCCTCGTGATCGTCGATCCCGGCGGCGCAACGACGGACGTGCACTCGATCGGCAGCGGCGAACCGGCGACGCCCGGTGTCATTCGGCATGGCTTGCCGGAGCCGCACGCCAAGCGTACGGTGGAAGGGGATCTCGGCATGCGGCACAACGCAGGTGCGATCGTCGATGCCGTCGGATTGAA
>JBKPOL010000023.1:0-10867 GCA_046733075.1 Pseudomonadota bacterium
ACCGCGCGTCCGGTCAGGTGATGACGGAGGCGGACATCCAGACACGCGTGGTGGGTGATCGCTACGTCTCGCTCGGCGAGCCGGTCTCGGAAAGCGGCACGACGGGCGCATGGGGCGTGAGCATCTATGTGTAACCGTTCGTCGACTGGATCTGGCTTGGTTGCGTGCTGATGGCGCTGGGCGGCTTCATCGCGGTATCCGATCGCCGCTACAGGATCGCCGTGCGGCAGAAGGTGGGCAGCCTCGCCGCGGCGCTCCGGAGCGCCTGACATGGCTGTGACGAAGGTGCTCCGGTGGTCGCTGCCGCTCGCCATCTTCGCGGTGGTGCTCGCGTTCCTGTTCGTGGGGCTCTTCCGCGATCCTCGCGAAGTGCCATCGCCGCTGATCGGCAAGCCGGCGCCGGAATTTTCGCTCGCCCGCCTGCATCAACCGGAGACGCGCCTCACCAACCAGGACATGCGCGGGCAGGTGTGGCTGCTCAATGTGTGGGCCTCATGGTGCGTCTCGTGTCGCGTTGAGCACCCGCTGCTGCTCGATCTCGCAAAGGCGAACGTCGTTCCGGTGATCGGCCTCGCCTATAAGTATAAGCCGACAGACTGGCTCACGTGGCTCACGTCCAACGGCGATCCGTACAAGATGTCAATCGTCGATCTGGACGGCCGGGTGGGCATCGATTTCGGCGTGTACGGCGTGCCCGAGACTTTCGTCATCGACAAGAGCGGCGTCATCCGCTACAAGCAGATCGGTCCGCTGACCGAGGACGCGTTGAAGCAGACGATCCTGCCGCTCGTCCGAGAGCTGCAGCGATCGTGAGGGTCGGCCTCGTCGCAATGTGCAGCGATCGCAATGCGCGCGGCGAGTTCGCGCGTGCGCGCAATTCGATGGCGCTTGTCGCCATCAGCGTGCTGTTGATTTGCGCGCCGCTCGCGAATGCGGCTGGCGACGACGCACTCGATGCGCGGCTCAAGCATCTCGAAACCGAGCTGCGGTGCCTCGTCTGCCAGAACCAGACGCTCGCGGAAAGCAACGCCCCGCTTGCCGAGGACTTACGCAAAGAAGTGCGGGAGCTTGCGACTGCGGGCAAGAGTGATGAGGACATCCGCGCCTATCTCGTCGCGCGGTACGGCGATTTCGTTCTCTACAACCCGCCCGTGAAGCCGGCCACCTACGCGCTGTGGTTCGGGCCATTCCTGCTCCTCGCCGTCGGCGTTGTCGTCTGGGTAGCCCTGTTGCGCAAGCGGTCGCGTGCGTCGCGCGAGCTACCAACGGTCGGAGACGGCGATACCGTACCG
The DNA here is from genome assembly GCA_046733075.1 of Pseudomonadota bacterium. Classification (GTDB taxonomy): domain Bacteria; phylum Pseudomonadota; class Gammaproteobacteria; order Burkholderiales; family Casimicrobiaceae; genus VBCG01. The sequence goes on from JBKPOL010000023.1 coordinate 1,293, forward strand.
GCAGGCGCCCTCTCCCGAGCCCGTGTCCTGCTCGAGGACGAGCGAACGCTCTAGCGCCGTCAATCGGGTACGCCCCAAGCGTGCCGCTTTTGTCAGGCTGCACGTTCCTTGCTTTGCTGTTCGACATCCGAGCGACGGAGGGATGTACAGCGAACATGGGTGCATCATTCGGAACGCGTCGAGCACTCGAACGAGCCGCGATCGCACGCGCCGAGCACGCTGCGACCTTGCCGGCGCGCCTGCCGGCCAGGACGCGTGCAGCGTCACCTCCCGCCGTTGGCCGCCCGCCGCCGGGCTTTCGCTTGTTCGAGAGACGCTTGCGAGATACAAGCTTTTATCTCGTCGAGCGCCGGAAGGGAAAGCTGTGGATGTACGGGTCCATTGCGCTTGCCACCGGGCTCTGGGGTTACATCTACCTCTTCGTTCGCTTCATCTGATCTGACGTTCGCAGGCGATGCTTCGCTCGCGGCCATGCAGGATGAGCTTTTGCGCCGTCAGCTCTTCGATCACCGATGAGAACGACTGCTTCGCGTCGGATATCTGCAACGTCTTCCCCGATACGCCATAGCGCAGCGTGACCGCGTCGCGCGTGTCGTTGAAGGCGACGCCGAGACGTCCGTCCGCTTCAAAGCTGTATTGCGATGTTCGGCCCGTCGTCCAGTCGCGGCAGAGCCACCGTCCGATGAGCAGCGTTGCCGGCATGGCGCTTTGTGAACGGTCGGCGATCGCCGTCGACCGCCAGGACGCCTCCGATGCCTGGCGCGGGCGCATCTGACCTATCCAGTCCGCGGGAAGGGCGAAATTCAGGTTCTGCCCGTAGCGATGCTGGAACGTCATGATGCCGATCAGGTGACCCGAAAGGTCGAACAGCCCGCCGCCACTCGAGCCGGGTGAAATGGGTGCGGTCGTCTGGATGACGGTGCCTTCGTCGACCTTGCGTAGCGCGGACACGATGCCCTCGCTGATCGTCAGCTCGAGTCCTTGCGGTGAACCGATCGCGTAAACGCGCTGACCTGTGCGCACCGTCGCGACGCTCGCAATCGAGACAGGCGGCGAGCGCATGCCGGCGACGTGGAGACGACACAGGTCGAACGCTTCGTCCGCGAGCTGGATAGTCGCGGGCAGAAGGACATCGCCGAACTTGACCGCCAGCTTCGGGCCGAGAACCGCGACGTGACAGCTCGTGAGCACCGCCTCCTTGTCGATGACGACGCCACTGCCGAAGCCGATGACGCGGCCGGTAGCGTCCATCACGTTCACGCGCGCAATGCTTGGTGACAGCTCGGCGAAAAGGTCCTCGGCCGACCGAGGCGGTGCAACGGGAAGCTGCGGCGGTGCGGCGGGCGCCGGCGCGGCAACGGTGTCGGTTTCGTTTCGCTGCATGGACGCCGCATCCTGCTGAGCGAGAGGTGATGGCGACTGTGGGGCCAGAGTATTGGTCGATTGCGAAGCGACGAGCGGGGGAACAATGGGCCTCGCTTGCGAAGGGAGCGTTTCCCGACGCGTCGTGCCCCACCACGTAAGCGCACCGAGCACGAGGGCACCGGCGATCCATTTGCCCCATGCCTCGAGGAACGAGGGCTCCGCGAACGCGCTCGACGTCTCGATCGCATTGCCTGCAATGAGCGACCGGTCATACGCGGCGCGACGCTGCGGATCACCGAGGATCTCCTTCGCCTGCTGCACGAGTCCGGGCATGTTGCTGTCGGGCCACTGCGTGTCCCGAACGCTCATCAGCCGCGCGTGCGCGGAAACGATTTCTTCGGTCGAGGCCATCGGATCGACGTCGAGGATCTGATAGAGCGTCTTCTTCACCGGTCACCTTCGATATGCGAAACGCAGATCAAGCGCCGCACGCGACACGCTGCGCCACATTCGAAGGCGATGCAACCCAGGTAAAAAAAGGCGGCCCCGAGAGGCCGCCATTCTTCGCCGGTGCCTGCGAAGAGCTTAACCGCGCGGTTCCCCGTTCAGGTTCACGGTGATCGTCGGACCCGGCGGCGCGCTCAGTTGCGCACGGTGAACGAGTCCCCGGAAGCGATAAGTGACATCCCAATAGGCCGGACGAGCATCGCGCTCCACGCGCGCGCAGCGCTCCACGTCCTGGGTGTATACCTGCGTCCCCCCGCGTCCGACGTTCGCGCCGATCGCGGCTCCGGCAACCGCGCCACCGACCGTCGCGACGTCCTTGCCTCTTCCACCCCCGACCTGGTGGCCGAGCACTCCGCCAATCACTGCGCCGGCGATGGCGCCGGGAATGTTCGGTGCATCGCTTCGCTCTTCGACGACCTGCTGCCGCTCGACCCAGCAACGACGCTCGGGCGCATCGACGACGGCGCGTACGGCGGTTACGGGAACGACAAAGAAACGCTGACCCGGAGGTTCGACGTAGGCAACCGTCGGGGCAGCGAGCGGCACGGCGCCGCTTGCCACCACCTGGCCGCCGCCGCGATAGTGGGGAACGTATACGTTGTTGAACCAGGTGTCGTGGACGAAGAACACCGGTTGGCCGCATGCGTTGTAACGACCGCAGTGCGCTGCCCAATGCTTTGCGTGTCCTGGGGGAACGTGCAGATAGATCGGTTGACGGACGACGCCGACCGGCACCGGCTCGATGACGATCGGCTGAGCGTAGACGAGTTGAGGCGGCGGAAGGCTGCCGATCTCGATGCGGCCGTAATACGCCGGTTGCCCGACGTTGACCCAGCCGCTGAGGTCTGCGGCGAGTGGCGAGCCCGTAACGGAGAGCGCGGCGATGGTAAGCAGTAGACGTTTCATCTCGACTCCGTTTTCTGTGAGATCGAAATCGGTCGACGGAGCGGCGCCACCTTCGCCGTCGCGCCTTCCAATGGGAGGTCATTATGACATTGGCATGGGTCATGGCCGCTAGCCGTTCATCGGCGGAACCTCGCTGCCTGAGGCCGGATGACATCAACCATGCAGCGCGTGCAGGCGGCGCACTTTGGCGAAGCGACGCGTTGTCGTCTACGATCTGTAGTCCAAACGACGTAGCGCGCAAAAGCGTGTAATCGCGCGCTCGCTGCGGCGCATCTCGCAGCGACGGGGCAAATGCCGGGGGAACAAAGCGTGTACGCGTTCGAGATGCGTGAGCGAACTCCCCGACCACGGAAAATGCCGGCGCGAACAAAGGGCTAGGCGTTGGAGACGCGGGCGAACTCACCGAGCACGGGTCAAACCCCGCGCGAGCACAGTGCCTACGCGTTCGAGACGCGGCGAGCGAAGAGGCTGTCCTTGGCCGTCACCGGTTCACGCATGCGGCGTTCGTAAGCCTCGCGGCGCACCGTCTCTTCCTGGCGCGACAGCGTTTCGACCCATTCCGCTCGGCTGCGGTGCGGTGCGGGTTCAGCAGTCGTCGTGACGTTGATGCGATAAGTCGAGACGGTGTGCGTACCGGCGGACGACCCATCGCCCGCAAGGATCCGAATCACGTCGATGTCGCCTGGCTGCATCGTCTCGAACCACCCGAGCGCCTCGCCGTTGCCGATGTGGGGCACGGAGGTGTTCGACTTCGCCGGAGCTTCCGTGCCCCGGAAAAACGGTCGCGCCCAGATGCTGACCGTCTTGTCGCTCGCATACGTGATGCGCACGTAGAGCGATTCATCGCGCGCGAGGGTGATCGACGCTCCGCCGGGATCGGTTTCAATGACGCGCGCCGTCGTTGCGGCGTCGGCCGACGAGCAGATCCACAGCGCGGCGATCAGAACGAGAAGGTGAATGGTCGTCTCGTTAATGCGGCCCGTTCATGCCTTGAGCCACGCGTTGCCGGGCCGAACATCTCCCCGAAGTGGATTACCGGGTGTGTTCAAGGTAACGCATAGCCGCAGTTCCAGCACAATTCGAAGTTGCCAGGCGATTGTTCGCCGCATTTGCGGCAAAAGAGGGGCGTCGTACGCCGCGCGTCGATTTCCATCTCGCGCAGGAGAGCTCGCGCGCGTAGCTCGTCGTCGTCGCGCGCGATCCACACCTGCGGCTGCGCGACTTCCGGCGGAACGTCGCCGACGATGCTCGACATGTGCTCGTTGAAGACATGCGCGCGGATGCCGGCCTGATTCAGGCGATCGGCGACGAGATATGCGTCATAACGTTGGCGTGCGACGTAGACGCGAATCATCGCGGCAACCGGGTCACCCGCGGGGCAGGCCCGTCGATACGCCAGAGTGCGGTGATCGTCGACATCACGACGGCCGCGCCGAGGGTCGCGAGCGCGGACGCCACTCGGACAGCGAGATCACGAGATGTTCGAGCACACTGCGGAGCGGCGTGGCGCGCTCGACGTCGAAGCGACCGGGATTGTGCTCGTCCATGTAGCACGCCTGCGCAACCTCGAGCTGCATCGCGTGCACGTCCGCGCGAGGCGCTCCAAATCGCCGCGTGATGTAGCCGCCCTTGAAGCGTCCATTCGCAACGTTCGTGAAGCGTGGCGCGGACGCGAGCACACGTTGCGCAACGTCCTGCATCTCGGCGTCGCAGCTCGCGCCGTCGGCCGTCCCAAGATTGAGGTCCGGCAGGCGGCCCGCAAAGAAACGCGGCACCTCGGATGCAATCGAATGGCCGTCGAGCAGGACGGCAAAGCCATGACGCCTTCGCACGCGCTCGATTTCGTTGGCGATGAGGGCGTGATACGGATCGAAGAATGTCACACGACGAGCGGCGATCTCGTGCTCTTTCGGCTCCTCGCCAGGCAGGTAGATCGGCTCGTTGCCGAACGTGCGTGTCGGACAGAGCTCCGTGTTGTCGGCGCCGGGATACAGGGCGGCGCCCGACGGATCGCGATTGAGATCGACGACGTAGCGCGAATGGGTGGCGACGATCAGCGTAGCGCCCGTCGCGGGCGCGAACCGGTACAACGCGCCGACGTGCCAGTCGGTATCGGGAACATGCATGCCGATCGCCGACATCCGCATGCCGATCGCATCGGGAAGGTGCCGACCGTCATGCGGCACGCTGACGACGAGCGGCGAATCCCCCGGTATGTGCTCGAAGAGGAGCATCAGAGCGATCCGCGCACGATGTGTCCCTTGAAGATCACGGCTGCACAAGCATCGGCGCCGATCCGGTAGGCGAGTTCCGCGGGGTGGTCGATATCCCACAACGCGATGTCCGCACGTTGACCAACCGTCAGTTTCCCGCGGTCGTCGAGACCGAGCGCTCGGGCAGCGTGCCGGGTGACGCCGGCAAGTGCGTCGCACGGCGTCATGCGAAAGAGGGTGCACGCCATGTTCATCATCAGCGGCAGCGACGTGGCGGGCGACGTGCCGGGGTTGCAGTCGGTGGAGATCGCAATCGGCACCTGGTGCTTTCGCAGCATCTCGAGCGGAGGCATGCGGGTCTCGCGCAACGCGTAGAAGGCGCCGGGCAGCAGCACTGCAACGGTTCCCGCACGCGCCATGGCGGCGATGCCGGGCTCGCTCGCATGCTCCAGATGATCGGCCGATAGCGCCTTGTATTCGGCGGCGAGCGCCGCCCCGCCGCCATCCGAGAGCTGGTCGGCGTGCAGCTTCACGGCGATGCCGTGCGCGGCCGCCACGTCGAACACGCGACGCGTTTGGGCAGGCGTGAACGCGATCGTCTCGCAGAAGGCATCGACTGCGTCGGCAATCGCTTCACGGGCTGCGGCGGGAAGCGTATCCGCGCACACGTAGTCGACGTAGGCATCGGCGCGTCCGGCATATTCGGGCGGCAACGCATGTGCGGCAAGCAATGTCGTGCGCACGTCGACGCTCATCGCCTGGCCGAGCTTGCGTGCAACGCGCAACTGCTTGAGTTCGTTCGCTGTGTCGAGTCCGTATCCCGACTTGATCTCGACTGTAGTGACGCCGTGTCGAGCCATCGCCGCGAGGCGCGGCGCACTTGCGGCGCAAAGCGCTTCCGGTGTCGCCGCGCGCGTCGCTTCAACGGTCGACCGGATGCCGCCGCCCGCCGCGGCGATTTCCGCGTACGAGACGCCCTCGAGGCGGCGCTCGAACTCGCTCGCGCGATTGCCGGCATAGACGAGGTGCGTGTGGCAATCGACGAGACCCGGTGTCGCCCACCGACGGCCGGCATCGATTCTGTTTGCAGCCAGCGCGTCGCGCGGCACATCGCGCTGCGGTCCGACCCACGCGATCAGCCCATCGCGGATGCCGAGCGCGCCGTCCTCGACGATGCCGTAGCCGCTGCCCTCGCGCATCGTCGCGAGGCGCGCGTTGGTGAGCAGCGTCGTGAACATTTCTGGCGTCACCGCGGAGGGCTGCGGACGTCGAGGCGTGCAAGCGCGGATCGGAATCGCCGGAACACGTCGCCCTCGCGTGCGTGGCGGCCCTCGCGCACGATCCATCGCCCGCCGCTGATCAGATCGCGCACTGGACGGCGACATGGTCCGAAGATCGCCGCATCCAGCACGAATTCCGCCGGCTGCTCCCCGAGCGCAGGCTCGTCGGGGTCGAGGACGATTAGGTCCGCGCGCATTCCCGCCGCAATGGCGCCCGTCATCTTTCCCAGCGCCTGCCCGCCCCCCACCGCAGCCGCTCGCCACAGCCGCTGTCCAACCGGCATTTGCGAATCCTCGGTAAGCACATTGCGACGGCGCAGGCGCAGACGCTGCGCCCATTCGAGTTGGCGGACCTCGCCGAACGGATCGATCATCGTGTTCGAATCCGTACCGACGCCAAAGCGCCCGCCCGCACGCAGATAACTCTCGCCGCTGAATGTGCCGTCGCCGAGATCAGCCTCGGTTGAGGGCGCCAGCCCCGCGACCGCACCGCTCGCCGCAAGTCGCGCGACCTCGCGCTCCGTCATGTGCGTCGCATGCACGATGCACCAGCGCGCGTCGACTTCCGCGTGCGCGAGCAGCCATTCGACGGGACGAAATCCGCTCCACGCATAACACTCGTCGACCTCACGCGTTTGCTCGGCCGCGTGGATGTGAATGGGCGTGCCGGGCGGTGCACTGCGCAGCAGCTTGTCGAGTTCCTGCGGTGTCACCGCGCGCAGACTGTGAGGGGCGACACCGAGCGTGTAGTCCTCGGCGCCCGCACGTCCGCGCAGCGCCTCGACGAGTTTCTCGTACGTGTACGTGCTGTGAATGAAACGGCGTTGCAGAGGGACGCTCGCCGCGCCACCGAAGCCGCCGTGCGCGTAGAACACGGGGAGCAAGGTGAGGCCGAGGCCGGCCGTGTGCGCGGCCGCGACGACGCGCCACGCGAGCTCCGCAGGGTCGCCATAGGGCTTCCCGTGGGGATCGTTGTGCACGTAGTGGAATTCGGCGACGCTCGCATAGCCGGCCTTGGCCATCTCCACGAACGCCTGCGCCGCGATGGCTTCGAACGCATCGGCATCGAGTCGGTCGACGACGGTGTACATTGCCTCCCGCCACGTCCAGAACGTGTCGTCGTGGTGCGGTGAAGGAATGCCGGTGCGGCCGGCGATCGCCCGCTGAAAGGCGTGCGAATGCAGATTGGGCATCGCGGGAACGACCGGGCCCGCGAGTCGCTCGTCCCCCGGGCGTTGCGCGCGCCGCTCGATGCTGTCGATGTGACCGGTCTCGTCGACGGTGATCGCGACGTCGGTAGCCCATCCTTCGGGAAGGAGCGCGACGGAGGCGAACAGTGATTTCGTCGGCGTCATGGACAGTGCATGGCGAAGGAGCGCCCAATCGCCGGCCCGACCGATTGTAAACCGTGCTCCCTGTGCAAGGCGCCGGAGCGAACGCGCGCGGCCGGTTGTCGCATAATGCGACGGTTTCACGTCCTAGGGAGAATCGCATGCGCAAGATCATCGCATTGGCAGCGGGCGTCGCGCTCGGTATCGCTTCCACGTCGGCATCGTCGCAAACAAAAGTGGCGATCGGCTACTCCGGCTGGACCGGCTTCGCACCGCTGACGCTCGCCAAGGAGGCCGGGATCTTCAAGAAGCACGGCCTCGACGTCGACATGAAGAAGATCCCGCAGAAGGACCGCCATCTCGCGATTGCATCGGGCGACGTTCAGTGCGCGGCGACAACGGTCGAGACGTGGGTCGTGTGGAACGCCAACGGCGTGGCAACGAAGCAGATCTTCCAGATGGACAAGAGCTACGGCGCCGACGGCATGGTGGTGCGCAACAACATCGCGAAGATCGCGGACCTGAAGGGCAAGACGGTCGCCGCATCGGCGCCGGGCACGGCGCCGTATTTCACGCTCGCGTGGTTTCTCAAGAAGAATGGCCTGTCGGTCAAGGACGTCACGGTCGTCAATCTCGAACCCGGTCCCGCGGCGCAGGCGTTCGTCGCAGGCCAGAACGATGCCGCGATGACCTACGAGCCGTATCTGTCGACGGTGCGGGCGGCGCCCCAGTCGGGGAAGATCATCGCGACGACGCTCGACTATCCGATGATCATGGACACGTTCGGCTGCACGCCGAAGTTCCTGTCCGAGAACCCGAAGGCCGCACAGGCGCTGACGGACAGTTACTTCGAGGCGGTCGACATGATCCAGAAGGACCCGACGAAGAGCTACGAAATCATGGGCGCCGACGTGAAGCAGACCGGCCAGCAATTCGGCGATTCGGCCAAATACCTGCGGTGGCAGGACAAGGCGGCGAACCAGAAATTCTTCGACGGCGAGCTGCAGCAGTTCAGCAAGGAAGCGGGCGAGCTGCTGAAGGAAATAGGCATCATCAAGAGCATTCCCGACGTCACGACGCTGTACGACACGCAGTTCATCAAGTAGTCGGCACGCTCACGTCGCTTCGCGGTGACGCCTCTGCAACCTGTCAGTCCCACGCGGAAGATCGCGCTGGGACTGGCGTTCTTCGTGCTCTTCGTGCTCGCGTGGAGCATCGCCACGTACGGGGGTCTGGTGCCGAGAACGTTTCTCGCCGATCCGCTGACGATGGTCCATGAAGGATGGCTGCTGTTCACGCAGTTCGGCTTCGCGCGTGACGTGGGCATCACGATCTGGCGCGTCGTCGGAGGGTTCATCCTGGCGGCCGCCATCGGCGTTCCCTTGGGGATCGCGATGGGCGCATACAAGCCGATCGAGGCGTTCTTCGAGCCCTTCGTGTCGTTCGCGCGCTACCTGCCCGCGTCGGCGTTCATTCCGCTGCTGATCCTGTGGGCGGGCATCGGGGAGATGCAGAAGCTCCTCGTCATCTTCATCGGCTCGTTTTTCCAGATCGTGCTGATGGTTGCGATGACGGTCGGATCTACCCGTCGCGATCTGGTGGAAGCGGCATACACATTGGGCGCGAACGCCAAGGGCATCGTGCGCCGCGTGCTGCTGCCGAGCTCGGCGCCGGCGATCGCCGAAACGCTTCGTCTCGTTCTCGGGTGGGCATGGACCTATGTGATCGTTGCCGAGCTGATCGGCGCGTCGAGCGGCATCGGTCACATGATCACCGACAGCCAGGCGCTGCTCAACACCGGGCAGATTATTTTCGGCATCATCCTCATCGGCATCATTGGTCTCGTTTCCGACCTCGGCTTCAAGCAGGCGAACCGCGCGCTGTTCAGGTGGAATGCATGAACGCGATGCGATGAGCGAGGTGCTCGTCCATGTGCGATGAATGAACGCGGTGCCATGAGCGGGGTGCTCGTT
>JBKPOL010000024.1:0-18792 GCA_046733075.1 Pseudomonadota bacterium
TCACCGACGTCGTCTCGCGCTACGGAAATCGCTATTTCAAGCTTAAGCTTCGCGGCGACGTCGCGGCCGACATCGCGCGGCTCGTCCGCATCGCGTCGGTGCTCGAGCCCCTCGGCGAATACCGGATCACGCTCGACGGCAACGAGCAGTTCACCGACATGCATGCGCTCGATGCGTTTCACCAAGCGCTCCGGGCCGAGCCCCGTCTTGTGCGCCTGCGCGAGGCGATCCTGTATGTCGAGCAGCCGCTGCCGCGGGCGATTGCGCTCGACGCCGATGTCCACGCCTTCGCGCGATCGATGCCGCTCATCATCGACGAGTCCGATGCGACGATCGATGCATTCCCGCAGGCGCGCGGACAAGGCTACGCCGGCGTATCGAGCAAGAGCTGCAAGGGCTTCTACAAGTCGCTGCTGAACGCCGCGCGCTGCGTGCGCTGGAACGCGGGATTCGCGGCGCTGCCGGCCTTCATGACGGGCGAAGACCTAACGGCACAGCCGGGGATCGCCTTGCAGCAGGACCTGGCACTCGCCGGCCTCATCGGCCTTGCCCACGTCGAGCGCAACGGTCATCACTACGCCACGGGGTTTGCGGGACAGCACGCGAGCGTCGCGGAGCAGCAGGGCTTTCTCACGGCGCACCCCGACCTCTATGAGAGCTTCGGCGCCGGGGTGCGGCTCTGCATACGCGACGGTCGCATCGCGCTCGGCTCGCTCGCCGCGCCTGGTCTCGCGTCCGCAGCCTGGCCGGATCTCGCGACGATGAAGCCTATCCGCGCACCGGGCGCGCCCAGCAGGTCCTCCGACACAACTCTCGCAGGAACTCGACCATGAAAGAGCACCGCGTCGGCATCATCATGAACGGCGTGACCGGCCGCATGGGCACGAACCAGCACCTCGTCCGGTCCATCAACGCGATTCGCGCACAGGGAGGCGTCGCGCTCGCCGATGGCCGCCGGATCATGCCGGATCCGATCCTCGTCGGACGAAACGCGCAGAAGATCGAGGCACTCGCACGAGCGCACGGCGTCGCTCGCTGGACGACCGACCTGGACGCCGCGCTGGGGGACGGGAACGACACCGTCTATTTCGATTCCGCTTCGACTGGCTTGCGGTCGCAGCTGATCCGACGGGCTATCGAGGCAGGCAAGCACGTCTATACGGAGAAGCCGGTCGCAACGACCGTCGACGATGCGCTCGACCTGTATCGCCGTGCAGAGCGGGCAGGCGTACGCCACGGCGTCGTTCAGGACAAGCTGTGGCTGCCGGGGCTGTCGAAGCTCAAGCTGTTGATCGACAGCGGGTTCTTCGGTCGCATCCTTTGCGTGCGCGGCGAATTCGGCTACTGGGTGTTCGAGGGCGACTGGCAGGAGGCGCAGCGGCCCTCGTGGAACTACCGCAAGGAGGACGACGGCGGAATCATCGTCGACATGCTTTGCCACTGGCGCTACGTCCTCGACAACCTGTTCGGCGCCGTCAGGAGCGTCATGTGCGTCGGCGCGACGCACATCGGGGAGCGCCGGGACGAACGCGGTGTGGCCTACACGGCAACCGCGGACGACGCCGCGTACGCGACGTTCGAACTCGCGGACGGCGTCATTGCGCAAATAAACAGCTCGTGGTGCACGCGTGTGCGCCGGGACGATCTCGCAACGTTTCATGTCGATGGCACGCTGGGATCCGCCGTCGCGGGCCTGACGGATTGCTGGATCCAGCCACGCGCGGCTACACCCAAGCCCGTGTGGAATCCCGATGTTCCGCAAACGATCGATTTCTTCGCCACCTGGCAGAAGATGCCGAACAATCGTACGTACGACAACGCGTTCAAGGCGGAGTGGGAGCTGTTCCTGCGGCACGTCGTCGAAGGCGGCCCGTTTCGCTGGAATCTGCTGGAAGGCGCCAAGGGCGTCCAGCTCGCCGAACTCGGCTTGCGAAGCTGGTCCGAGCGCCGCATGCTCGACGTTCCAAATCTGGCCTCGTGATTCCCATGCGAACCATTCGATTACCGCAACTGCGCGGAGGTCTCGCAGACTACGCGATCTCCTGGAAAAGTACGCCGCGTTCACCCGGATCACGCCCGAAGTGGAACCGTATCGCACTGGCGGCCGCACACGTCGTTGCCGATCCGCTGGCGAATGTCGATCCGTGGCTTTCCACCGCGATCGACTGGGACACTACGCTCGCCTATCGCCGTTTTCTGTGGGAACAGGGGTTCGGTGTCGCGGAAGCGATGGACACGGCCCAGCGAGGAATGGGACTGGATTGGCCGACGTCACTGGAGCTGATCGGCCGCACGGTGGCGGCGTCACGCGACATGCAGGGGGCAGTCGTGTTCGCAGGTGCCGGTACCGATGAGGTCGCGCCGGATGCCGACGGCTCGCTCGAGCGCATCATCGACGGCTACGTTTCACAATGCGCCGCGATCGAACGTCTTGGGGGACGCATTATCCTGATGGCGAGTCGCGCGCTCGCTGCATGCGCGCGCTCGGCCGACGACTACGTGCACGTCTATTCGCGCGTGCTGGCGCAGGTTCGCGAGCCTGTAATCCTCCACTGGCTGGGAGAAATGTTCGACCCGGCGCTTGCCGGTTATTGGCTGGGACGCGCCGAGCGCGGCCGCGATCCTGCGCATGCGCGCGCAATGGACGTCTGTGCGGAAGTCATCGCGGCCAATGCGTCCAAGGTTGACGGCATCAAGATTTCTTTGCTCGATGCGCAAAAGGAAGTCGCGCTGCGCGCGCGGCTGCCCGCTGGCGTGCGAATGTACACCGGCGACGACTTCAACTTCGCCGAGCTGATCGGCGGCGACGCAACCGGGCATTCCGATGCACTGCTCGGCATCTTCGATGCGATCGCGCCCGCCGCCTCGGCCGCCTTGTCTGCGCTCGCCGGCGGCGATCGCGCCCGCTTCGACGCGATCCTCGCTCCCACTGTTCCGCTTTCGCGCCACATCTTCGCGGCGCCGACGCGCTTCTACAAGACCGGCGTCGTGTTCATGGCATGGCTGAACGGTCACCAGTCGCACTTCACGATGATCGGCGGGCAGCAGAGCGCTCGGAGCCTCGTGCATCTTTGCGAGCTGTTCCGGCTAGCCGACGCCGCATCGCTGCTGACAGATCCCGAGCTCGCAGTTGGGCGCATGCGCACGCTGCTCGCGCTGCACGGCATCGAATAACGCGCACCCGTATCAGCGAACGCAGCCAAACAGATGGCGAACAGTCCTGACCCTTCGTTGCTGTCGATCAACACGGCGACGGTCCGCGCGCAGTGGTCGTTGCCCGACATCATCGCAGGTCTCGTGCGCCACGGCATTCGCGGTATCTCACCCTGGCGGGACCAGGTGGCTGCGACGGGACTGGGCGATGCAGCGCGACGGATACGCGATGCGGGCCTCGTCGTGACGGGTCTTTGTCGCGGTGGCATGTTCCCCGCGCCGGACCGCGAAGGACGTCGGGCCGCATTCGACGACAATCGGCGCGCGGTCGACGAAGCAGTGACGCTCGGCGCACAGTGCCTGGTGCTCGTCGTGGGCGGCCTGCCGAGGGACCGTAACGGAACGATCGTATCGCGCGACCTGATCGGCGCCCGGGAAATGGTGCGCGACGGCATCGGCATCCTGCACGAGTATGCGCAAAGCGCCGGCATGCGTCTCGCCATCGAGCCGCTGCATCCGATGTACGCCGCGGAACGCGCCTGCGTGAACACCCTTCGCCACGCCAACGACCTGTGCGACGAGCTCGCGCCGAATGGCAAGGACGGCCTCGGCGTGGCCGTCGATGTCTATCACGTGTGGTGGGATCCGGACCTCCACGCGGAGATCGTGCGCGCGGGAGAACGCGAGCGGCTCTTCGCGTATCACATCTGCGACTGGCTCGTCCCGACACACGATCTGCTGAACGATCGCGGAATGATGGGCGACGGCGTCATCGACCTTCCGCTGATTCGATCATGGATGGAAGCCGCCGGGTACCGCGGCATGCACGAGGTCGAGATCTTTTCGTCCCAGAACTGGTGGAAGCGCGACGGCGACGAGGTATTGGCGACGTGCCGGCAGCGGCACGTCGACGCGAGCTGAATACCGCAATGGGGTCAGAGACGATTCCAGCCGAATGCGTCTCTTAGCCCATTGAAAAACGCGGCCGACCGCACCGCAGTTCTTCCAAGCCAATTGATGACCCGGCCGACCGCGCCGCAGTTGTTCCAAGCCTCTAAAAAACTGCCGCGTCCGCACCGCAATTCTTCCAAGCCAATTAAAAACCCCGGCTGACCGCGCCGGGGCTTTTCCAAGCAAGATCCTGTCAGGCCCTGCGTCCTCCGGGGGCAGCGGCGCGCGCCGAGCCGGCATCCGCCTGCAGGTCTACGTCCTTCGTGTCGTGCAGGAACAGGAACCCGATGACCGCCGTCATCAGCGCCACCACGATCGGATACCACAGGCCGTAGTAGATGTTGCCGCTCGCCGCCACCATGGCCGTCGCGAGCAGCGGCAGCATGCCACCGAACCATCCGTTCCCGATGTGATATGGCAGGGACATCGACGTGTAGCGGATGCGCGTCGGGAACAGCTCGACCAGGAAGGCAGCAATCGGGCCGTACACCATCGTCACGTAGATCACCATGATGAACAGGATCAGCAGCGACATCGGCCAGTTGATCGCGTTCTTGTCGGCACCGGCCGGGTAACCGAGGTCGGTCAGCGCCTTCTTGTACGCCGCTTCGTCGTAGCCCTTGAGCTCGGTGTTGCCGATCTTCGTGATAACGGTATCGGCGCTACCTGCCGGCAGATCCGTGGACGTGAACGACAGTCCCGATTTGGTCAGGTAATCCTTCGCCTTGTCGCAGTCAGAGAACTTCGACCACGGTCCGACGAAGATGTGGAAGTTGCAGTCCTTCGCCTGCACCGAGATGGCGTTCGCGTTCTGGAATTTCTCGAGCGCCGGGTTGACGTAATGCGTCAGCGCACCGAACAGCGGGAAATAGGTGAGCGCGGCGATCACGCAACCGGCGAGAATGATCTTGAGTCGACCAATCTTGTCCGAGAGCCAGCCGAAGAAGATGAAGAACGGCGTGCCGAGCAGGAGCGAGATCGCGATCAGCGTGTACGCCGTGACCCCATCGACCTTTAGCGTGATCGTCAGGAAGAACAGCGCGTAGAACTGGCCGGTGTACCAGACAACGCCCTGACCCGCAGTTGCCCCGAGCAGCGCGAGCAGCACGTACTTGTTGTTGGGGTACTTGAGGAAGCTGTCGCGAAGCGGTGCCTTCGAGCCCTTGCCTTCCGCCTTCATCCGCTGGAATACCGGCGACTCGTTCAGCTTGAGCCGGATGTAGACGGAGAAGATCAGGAGGACCAACGATACGAGGAACGGCAGGCGCCACCCCCAATCGGAGAATTGCGCGGGTGTGAGCCATCCGGTGAAGCGGCATAACCCGATCACGAGCAGGGCCAAGAACAGCCCGAGGGTCGCCGTCGTCTGGATCCAGGCAGTATCGTAGCCCCGCTTGCCCTCCGCCGCATGCTCAGCGACGTACGTCGCAGCACCGCCATACTCACCGCCGAGCGCGAGGCCCTGCAGAAGGCGCAGCGAGACGAGCAGGATCGGCGCCGCCCATCCGATCGACGCGAACGTCGGCAGCAAGCCGACGGCAAACGTCGAGAAGCCCATCACGAGGATGGTGACCAGGAACGTGTACTTGCGACCGACGAGGTCGCCGATCCGGCCGAATACGAGCGCTCCGAACGGACGGACGAGGAATCCCGCCGCGTACGTTGCGAACGCCGACAACAGCGCGGCCGTCGCGTTGCCCTTGGGAAAGAACACCGCCGCGAAGAACGGCGCCAGTACCGCATACAGATAGAAGTCGTACCACTCGAAAACGGTGCCGAGCGACGACGCGAAGATGACGCGCGTCTCGTCGCGCGAGAATCCTTGCTTGTGTGCAACTGGCGGTGCGGCGGTTGCCATGCGGTTTCCTCCTATGGAAGCGTGCCGTTCTCCAAAGCGCCTTAGCCGAGCCCTGTGGGCGAGGTCGTGAGCGAGGCTAGGCGTCAACCCTTACACGAACCTTACGCGAGCGCGCTCCGCGCGACGCCGGTCGTCCGGGTGCGGCAACGACGCCACACACTGGGACTACCCCCGCTCACGCCGCCAGCGGAAAGGAGCCGGGAAACTGGACCGTTACACGAAGCCCTCGGTTGCCGGGTCCCGTGGACAGCGCGATGCTCGCGCCATGGACGGTTGCGATCGTACGCACGATGGCGAGTCCGAGGCCGGTCCCAGGCGCCATGACGTCCGCGCCCCGATAGAACGGCTCGAACACGCGCTCCCGCTCGTCGGCAGATATGCCCGGACCGGTGTCAGAGACAGCGAGCGCGTAGCACCCGGACGCGGGATCCCGGTCGATGGACACGGTGATCGAGCCCCCATCGGGAGAGTAGCGAAGCGCGTTGTCGATGAGATTGGACAGCATCTCCCGGAGCAGCAACGCATCGCCCCGCACGATGCAGGGCGATCCGTTCGACGGGCCCTCGAAGCCGAGATCGTGGCGCCGCTCGATCGCATTCGGCAGGTGCTCGGCAATCGTGTCGCTGACGATGCCGATCAGGTCCACGTCGACCGGCGGTGCGATCAGCGGCGTTCCGGCTCGCGCGAGTGTCAGCAGCCGATTCGCGAGCGCGGTCGCGTGCTCGGTACCGGCGGAAAGGCGTTTGAGCGCAAGCCGCGCAGTTGCGGGGTCGTTCTCGATCAGCGCGCGCTCCGTTTGCGACTTGATGCCCGCGAGCGGCGTGCGGAGCTGATGCGCGGCATCGGCGATGAAGCGTCGCTGCGCGTCGAAGCTGGCGGCGAGTCGCTCCATTAGCCCGTTCACCGAACGGATCAGCGGTCGCAGGTCCTGCGGCGCCGCCTCGGGATCGAGCGGTGACAGATCGTTGAGGCCGCGGTTGTCGATCAGCGCGCGCAACCGCTGCATCGGCCGCAGCACATAGGTGTAGCCGTACACGATCAGCAGGATCGCGACGACGAGGACGAGCATCTGCGGCAGCGCGACCGCCTGCGTGCGCATCGTCTCGGTCAACGCCTGGCGCTTGTTGAGCGTCTCCGCCACCTGCAGCGTCAAAGACGCTCCGGAATTGCGCGGGTCCGCGACCTGCATCGCGGCAACGCGCACCGGCTCGTCGCCGACCTGACCGTTCTGCAATGACGGAACGCCGAGGCGCAGCGGTCCGATCACGCCGGCAAGCTGCGGCTCGCCGGCGATGAGATCGCCCCGCTCGTCACGAAGGGCATAGAAGATGCGGTCCTGGCGGTCGCTGCGCAGCAATCCGACTGCGCCGGGGCGAAGACGAACGCCGTTCTCGTCGGCCCGCAGGTCGCTCGCGAGCATCCGCACGTAATCGGTGAGCTTCTCATCGAACGGGGCATCGATGGCGCTCTCGACCAGGAACTCACTGATGCTGATCGTCGCGAGCATCAGGAACATGAGCGAGACGACGAGCCAGACGAGATATTTGAACAGCGTGAACATGAAGGCTTCGCGCCAGGCGGCTCGTGCGCGTTACGCTTTCGCGACGAAGTACCCGAGCCCGCGCACCGTCTGCACATGAATGCCGACTGGATCGAGCTTGCGGCGCAGGCGGTGCACGTACACCTCGATTGCATTGGCGGTCACGTCCTCGTCGAAGCCGCACAGGTGCTCGACGAACTGCTCCTTGCTGATGACCCGCCCCGAGCGCAAGAGCAGCAACTCGAGCATCGCGAGCTCGCGCGCAGACAGGTCGAGCGATTCGCCATCGACGGTGGCCGACCGTGCAGCGCTGTCGAACGCGAGCGCCCCGTGGACGAGCACATTGCGATCGACGCCATGGCTGCGACGGATCAGCGCGCGCACGCGCGCTTCCAGTTCCGCGAGCTCGAACGGCTTGACGAGGTAGTCATCGGCGCCCGCATCGAGACCCGCGACGCGATCGGCGATGGCATCCGCAGCGGTGATGATCAAGACCGGCGTCGACGATGCCCGCCCCCGCAGGCGAGAAAGGACTTCGCGGCCCGAGACGCGCGGGAGGCCGAGATCGAGCACCACGAGTTTGAATGACTGCGAGCGTAGCGCCGCGTCCGCGGCCGCCCCGTCGCGCACCCAATCCACGGCATGACCATCCTGCCGCAGATGCTCGGCAATCGCATCCCCGAGCAGCGCGTCGTCTTCGGCAACCAGTATTCGCACCCTCATCCACTCGTGGGCCACGCTGTGTGATGATGTTAGGCGCTAACACCTCTGTTTTTCAAGGGATTGCGAGGTTACCCGTCGTGCCGCACACGTGCGGAGTGCGCGGACCCGGCGCGCTCAACGTGCCGGTGGTCAGTTTCCGGTCAGGCCAGTTCGCACTAGCGCTGGCGCGCCTCGGCGGGTAAATCCGTGCGATTTATCCACAAGAACTGTGGAGGAAGCAAAAGATTGACGTCGTCATCCCGCGGACGACATTGGACTGCTTCGCACATCATCTAAATTGCCTCGGCACACCGATACGAAGCGACCGTCAGGTCAAGGGATGTCCCAGGACGCCGTGCAAATGACAATCGACGCATGCGCGCAGTCAGCCCGGCCCGCACCCTTCGATCGAAACCGGCAGCGTTTGCAGCACGTCGCCGTTCGATGCCCGCTGGACAAATGCGACGAGCATCGGCGCAAGTCCCGCTTCCTTGGGACGCGCGACGTCCGCATGCGCGAGGATCCGGCCCTGCGCGTCCGGCGGCCCGAACACCTGAAGACTGCGCACGACGTGCTCGTGCGAAAGACGCACGCCGCGATTTTCGCCGTCCCGCACGTCCGAGTGGAGGCCGCCGTCCGCGTACGCGATGAAGAGCTTCGCATCGCGTCGCAGGACCACATCGGGGATCGTTGCACTCGCCTGCACGGTGACCAAGGCACCGGCCGGCTTCAGGTGGACCTCGATGGTCGCGCGCGCTGGCGTGCCTGCCGCCGCAGCGATCGCCGAGGCGCCGCGATCCTGCCACCCGGGCAGGTCGCGGCCCTGAAGCAGCACCTGCGGCGTATAGACGAACGTGCCGCCGTTCGCGCGCATCGCCGCGTATTGCCGTTCAGTATTTGCGGCGCTGCCGAAGCGATCGACCCAGCCGAGGCGGTCCCAGTAGTCGACATGAAAGGCGAGCGCGACGGCACGCTCGTTGGCGCCGGTCGGAGGGAAATGGAGCGCGAGCCAGCGATCGGCCGGCGGGCAGCTGTTGCACCCTTCCGACGTATAGAGCTCGACCAGGGGACGCGTGACGGGCGCGCTCGCGAGCCGGCATGTTTGCGCGAAGGCGGGAAGCGTCATCAGCAGCAGGAAGAGTGCAGCGATGGGATCGACGATGCGCACCGGACGTACCTCCAGGGACAACGACGCCGCCTTCCGGCCCACCCTTGCCGCGCCATCCGCGTGCAGCGCACCGAGTCGAAGCAGCTACGAATTGGTCGCGGCGGCGGCCGCAGGCTTACAGCGCGAAAGCGCCGCGTGCTAGGCTAGCCGCCGCCGCTTGGCGACCAACCGGGTCTGGAGGACGCTTGGGCATCTTGCACATCCTGTGGATGATCATCGTCGGCTTCATCGTGGGGGCGCTTGCGCGGTGGCTCTATCCGGGTGCGGTGACGTTGGGATTCTGGGCCACGGCGCTCGTCGGCATCATCGGCTCGCTCGTCGGGGGCGTCATTGGCGGGGTACTCTGGCGCTCGCCGGACGGCAAATTTCATCCCGCCGGATGGATCCTCTCGGTGGTCGGCGCGCTGCTCGTGCTATGGCTCTATCTGACTTACATCGCGCGGTAGCGGAAACGCGTCGCTCGGCGCGACGAATAAGCCCCGCGGCTAAACGTATTCGGCGGCGGGTCCCAGGATCTGCTCGCGCAGTTCGCGATAGCGGGGCAGCTGGGGCGGATAGATGCACACGTACTTCACCTGCGCCGCCTGCAGGCAGCGCTGCTTGATCGTCTCGAGCTTCTGGTCGCGCGGATCGATGACCTGATCGGGCTCCTTGGCATCCACGATGGCGACGATCGTCATGTCGCGGTCGCACACGACGAATCCGACGTGCTGATTCGCGATCTTGCGAAACGCGCGAAGCCGCTCCATGCCCTGTGGCCCAATCTTCACTTGGAGCACGTCCGCGAGGCGCACGCGCGCGAAGATTTCATGACGCGGGAAGGCGGCTTTCAGTAGGAGAAACACGACGTTTTCGCCCTTCGCGAGGAAGCGCGGCCGAAGCAGGTACAGCCCGGGCACTTCGGCGGAAGACAGGAGCCGCGTGGTCTCTCCCTCGGTCCATTGCGCGATGGCTGTCGGACCATCCATCGACGCGCGCGGGCCAACCGGCGCCTCGCGGTTGCGGCGCATCAGGCCGGCGACGATGACGGCGGCTAGTGTCGCGACGGCCAGACCGAAGATCAATCCGGCAGTCATCGCATCGCCCCAAAACGACGCTTCGATACGACGAACGCGGGCGATGACTGAAGCATAAGGGTTGTAGTTTCCCGAACTTTACACGGGTTGCTGCCAGTCTATACGCATTTTCGTCAGCGGGGCCGGCCAAGGGCGTGTTTGACGGCCCGGCACGTCGCGCGGTGGCGTCCAAGCAACGCTTGCCGCAACCGCTCATGCCAAAGGACGGGCGGCCAAACCTCCCTCGCCTTCCGGCTGCCGCCGATTAGCGTGACGGAGCATTGCCTCGATGATATTGGCCGGGCGGCAAACGAGATGATCATGGACAAAAAAAGGCCCGCGAGTCGCGGGCCTTTTCACTACTGACGTCGGGCAACGCCGATTTACATGTCCATGTCGCCCATGCCGCCCATGCCGCCGCCACCGCCAGGCATTGCCGGCTTGTCATCCTTCGGCAGCTCGGCGACCATCGCATCGGTCGTGAGCATCAGGCTGGCAACGGACGCCGCGTTCTGCAACGCAAACCGCGTGACCTTCGTCGGATCGACGACGCCCATTTCGACGAGATCGCCGTATTCGCCGGTCTGCGCGTTGAAACCGAAGTTGCCCTTGCCTTCGACGACCTTGTTGACGACGACCGAAGGCTCGTCACCCGCGTTGTTAACGATCTGACGCATCGGCTCTTCGAGCGCACGCAGCACGATCTTGATGCCGGCTTCCTGATCCGGGTTGTCGCCCTTCAGGTTCTTGAGGTTCGTGCGGGCGCGAAGGTACGCGACGCCGCCACCGGCGACAATGCCTTCCTCGACCGCTGCACGCGTCGCGTGCAATGCGTCCTCGACACGCGCCTTTTTTTCCTTCATCTCGACTTCGGTTGCCGCGCCGACCTTGATCACCGCGACGCCGCCTGCGAGCTTCGCGACGCGCTCCTGCAACTTCTCCTTGTCGTAGTCCGACGTCGCTTCCTCGATCTGCTTGCGGATGTTCTTGACGCGCGCTTCGATCGCCGCCTTTTCGCCGGCGCCGTCGATGAGCGTGGTGTCTTCCTTCGCGACTTCGACGCGCTTGGCGCGGCCGAGGTCCTTCAGCGTGGCGTTCTCGAGCTTCAGGCCGAGCTCTTCGGCGATCACCGTGCCACCCGTGAGGATGGCGATGTCTTCGAGCATCGCCTTGCGACGGTCCCCGAAGCCGGGCGCCTTGACGGCGACGGTCTTCAGGATGCCACGGATGTTGTTCACGACGAGCGTCGCGAGCGCTTCTCCGTCGACATCTTCAGCGACGATCAGGAGCGGACGGCCGGCCTTCGCAACCTGTTCGAGCAGCGGCAGGAGGTCGCGGATGTTCGAGACCTTCTTGTCGTGCAGCAGGATGTACGGATCCTCGAGGACGGCGACCTGCTTGTCTGCATTGTTGATGAAGTACGGCGAGATGTAGCCGCGGTCGAATTGCATGCCCTCCACGAGATCGAGCTCGTTTTCGAGGCCCTTGCCGTCTTCCACCGTGATGACACCTTCCTTGCCGACCTTGTCCATCGCTTCCGCGATCGTCGTGCCGATCGATTCATCGGCGTTCGCCGAGATGGCGCCGACCTGCGCGATTTCCTTGCTGGTCGTGCACGGCTTGCTGATCTTCTTCAGCTCCTCGACGACGGCGATAACCGCCTTGTCGATGCCGCGCTTGAGATCCATCGGGTTCATGCCGGCGGCGACGTACTTCATGCCCTCGGAGATGATCGATTGCGCGAGAACGGTTGCCGTCGTCGTGCCGTCACCGGCGACGTCCGACGTCTTGGACGCAACTTCCTTGACCATCTGCGCGCCCATGTTCTCGAACTTGTCCTTGAGCTCGATTTCCTTGGCGACCGACACACCATCCTTGGTGATTGTCGGCGCGCCGAAGCTGCGCTCGAGCACGACGTTGCGGCCCTTGGGGCCCAACGTGATCTTGACCGCGTTCGCGAGAACGTTCACGCCGGAAACCATTCTGTTCCGCACGTTTTCGCCGAAGCGGACGTCTTTAGCTGCCATGTTGATTCTCCTGTTGCTGTGCTTTTAAGGGGTCGAACTCAGTCGACGATGCCGATGACGTCGTCTTCGCGCATGTGCAGAAGGTCCTGGCCATCCAGCTTGAATTCCTGGCCGGAGTACTTGCCGAAGAGGACCTTGTCGCCGGCCTTGACACCCATGGCGACGAGTTTGCCGTGGTCGTCGGTCTTGCCGGGGCCGGCGTACACAACCTCACCGACCGAGGGCTTTTCGGCGGCGGTGTCGGGAATGACGATGCCACCGGCCGACTTGCGCTCCTCTTCGACGCGCTTGACGATAATTCGGTCGTGCAGGGGACGAAGCTTCATGTTAGTGCTCACTCCTCGTGGTTCGTTTATGTCGGGCGGTCCGCGAGGGACTCCCGTGCAGACGGGCGAGAACTGTTGTTAGCACTCACCCCAATCGAGTGCTAATTTTAGGCCGATCCCTCCGCCTATTCAAGCGGTTTGCTGGAAATTTTTGCTGGGGTGTCGGAGAAAACCGGACAGGCGTAGGCACGCGGAGCGCAATGGCCGGGAAGGCTTGCGAGCGGCTTCTCTCTAGCGAGACGCGACCGCCGAGGCCTCGAAGCCACCGCCCAGCGCCTTCACGAGGGCAAGGGTTGCCGCATACCGGCGGCCACGCAGATTGATCGCATCGCGCTCCGCCGCGAGCGCCTGCGCCTGCACGACCACGACGTTCAAGAAGCCGACGAGCCCCGCCCGATACTGGTTGGTGGTTAGCTGCAGCGCTTGGCGCGCGGCCGCCAGCGCGCGATCCTGAACGTCCGCCTCCTCACCCAGGATGCGAAGCGCCGCGAGGTTGTCCTCCACATCCCGGAACGCCGTCAGGACCGTTTGCCTGTACGTCGCGACGCTCGCATCGTAAGCAGCGATCGCCTCCTCGCGCTGGGCGAGGCGAAGGCCGGCGTCGAACAGCGGCTGCGCAAGGGACGACCCGATCGACCAGAAGAGGGCCGGGGCGGAGAAGAGACGTGCAAGTGAAGTGCCGGCGTAACCTCCGGATCCGGACAGCGACAGCGTGGGGAACATCGCTGCCGTGGCCGCGCCGATCTGCGCATTCGCCGCCGCCATGCGGCGCTCGGCGGCCGCCACATCCGGGCGACGCTCGAGCAGCTCGGACGGCATGCTGAGCGGCACCTCGGGAAGCGCGGGCATGTTCTCCACGGCCGCAACCGTCACGTTCGCGGGTGGACGCCCGGTGAGAATGGCGATCGCGTGCTCGAGCTGCGCGCGGGACGCTCGAATGTCAATAAGCGATGCCTGTGCGCTCAGCAGTTGCGACTGGGCCTGCACGACGTCCACCCGGGCGACGACGCCGGCGTTGTAGCGATTCTCTGTGAGCGTCAGGGATCGCTGATACGCCTGCACCGTATCGAGCAGAACCCGCTCCGCCGCATCGACGATCCGCAATTGCAGATAGTCGGTCGCAAGCTCGGTCTGGATCGACAGTCGCGTGTTCTCCAGGTCGGCGGCGCTTGCGCGCGCCTGCTCGCTGCTGCTTTCGACCTGGCGGCGAATCCTTCCCCACAGATCGAGCTCCCATGCAGCGTCGAGTCCGAGCTGATAGGTCGTGATCGAGCCGGACGTGCTTCCCGTTGACCCGCTTGAGCCGCTGCTTGAACCACGCGCGCCCGCGCGCGCCCGCTGTACGTTGCCGCTCGCACCGAGCGTCGGAAATTCCGCGGCGCGGGCGACCTCGACGGCGGCACGCGCCTGCCGATAGTTCGCCTCGGCGACGCGCAGCGTCTGGTTCGCCGCCTCGGCATCCCGCTCCATGGCATCGAGCGTCGGGTCATTGAAGACCTGCCACCACGGTCCGCGTGGCTGGTCGTCGCGCGGTTCACCGATCTTCGTCGGCGGCAATTCCCGCCAGTTCTCGGGCACGACGACCTCCGGGCGCGCGTAGTTCGGCCCCAGGGTGCAGCCGGCGAACACGAGGATGGCTGAAATCGCCAGGGCGGCCGGCAAGCGGGAGCGCGCGACGATTCGAAGCGCGTTCATGAACCTCTTCAATCTGCAACGCCCGCGTGAGCTGTGGTCGCGAGCGCTTCCCGGCGCAGCGCACGCCGGGCCCACAGACGGAAGCGATCGAGATAGAGGTAGATGACCGGCGTCGTATAGAGCGTCAGCAGCTGGCTCACGAGCAATCCGCCGACGATCGAAATGCCGAGCGGACGTCTAAGCTCCGAGCCCTCGCCGGTGCCGAGCGCGAGCGGCAGCGCGCCAAGGAGCGCCGCCATCGTCGTCATCATGATCGGCCGGAAGCGCAGCGCGCACGCCCGCGAAATCGCCTCGCGCGCGGACACGTTTTCCCGGCGCTCGAGCGACAGCGCGAAGTCGATCATCATGATGCCGTTCTTCTTCACGATGCCGATCAGCAGGATGACCCCGATCAGCGCCATCAGGCTGAACTCGCTGCCGAAGGCGATCAGCGCCAGCAGCGCTCCTACGCCCGCCGAGGGCAGAGTGGAGAGGATCGTCAACGGGTGCACGTAGCTCTCATAGAGCACACCGAGCACGATGTAGATGGTGAGGATCGCCGTGACGATCAGCACCGGCTGGTTCTGGACTGATTGCAGAAAGGCCTGCGCGCTTCCGGCGAACGTTCCATGCACGCTGCTCGGGACACCGAGCCGCGCCATTGCGAGGTCGATCGCGCGCGTGGCATCCGATAGGGAAACGTCGGGCGGCAGGTTGAACGAGATCGTGGATGCGGCGAACTGGCCCTGGTGATTCACGGCAAGGCGCGTGCTCGTCGGACCGTACGTGCTGATCGCCGCGAGCGGGACGAGAACCTTGGGGGTCGCGTTCGAGGCATTCGTGGTCGATCCCGCTGGCGCGGTCGCCTGTCCACTCGCGCCCGTCGCGCTGACCGTCGATGAGCCGCCGCCCGCGGACGCTCCGCTCGTCGTACCTGCACCCAGTACACCCGACGAGGCTCCGGTTCCCGACCCGGCACCCGACTCACCGCTGGTTGCGGCGCCGGCCGCCGCGGCAGCGACGCTCGAGATGCTGCTCACGCTCACGCCCGCCGTCTTCGCTGCGGTCGCCGCCGGCACGGCAATGTAGATGTCCTTGAGCGCCTCGGGACTCTGCCAGTACTGCGGCGCGGCTTCCATCACCACCTTGTACTGATTGAGCGGGTTGTAGATTGTCGATACCTGGCGCTGGCCGAATGCGTCGTTCAGCGTCGTGTCGATCATCGAAGGCGTCACGCCGTAGCGCGCCGCGGCATCGCGATCGATGACGAGCGTCGTCTGCAAACCCTTGTCCTGTTGATCGGTGTTGACGTCGACGAGCTCGGGAAGCTGCGACAGCGCCTGCCTGATCCGCGGTTCCCACGCGCGGAGCTCGTTGAGATCGTCCGCCTGCAGCGTGTATTGATATTGTGAATTGCTCTGGCGTCCGCCGATCCGGATGTCCTGCACGGGGACGAGGAAGAGGCTCGCCCCCGGTTCCTGCGCAAGCGCGCCGCGAAGCCGCGCGATGATGCGCTCAACGGACGTGTTCCGTTCGGGCTTCGGCTTCAATCCGACGAACATCGTCCCGCCGTTGCGCTGTCCGCCGCCGGTGAACGCAACGACGCTGTCGACGTCGGGATCCGCCCGCACGATCCGCACGAAATCGGCGAGCTTCTGCTCCATCGCCTGGAACGAGATGCTCTGGTCGCCCTGGATCCCACCAATTAACCGTCCCGTGTCCTGTTGCGGAAAGAATCCCTTGGGAATGATCGTGTAGAGATAGATGCTGAGTGCGATCGTTGCCAGGAACACGAGCACGATCAGCGGACCGTAGTCGAGCGCAAAGGCCAACGAGCGCGCGTAGCCGTTCGCGAGCCGCTCGAACGCGCGCTCCGTCCACTGGTGCAGCCGGCCATGCGGTCCCCGATCGGGCTTGAGCAGACGCGCGCACATCATCGGTGTTGTCATCAGCGAGACGAGCAGCGACACGAGGATGGCGGCGGACAAAACGACCGCGAACTCGCGGAACAGGCGGCCGACGATTCCGCCCATCAGCAAAATTGGAATGAACACCGCTACGAGCGAGATGCTCATGGACAGCACGGTGAATCCGACTTCACGCGCGCCGCGGAGCGCGGCGACGATCGGCTTCTGGCCGGTCTCGATATGACGCGATACGTTCTCGAGGACGACGATCGCGTCGTCGACGACAAAGCCCGTCGCAACGGTAAGCGCCATCAGCGAAAGGTTGTCGAGGGAGTAGCCGGCGAGGTACATGATGCCGAAGGTGCCGACGAGCGAGACCGGCACGGCCACCGACGGAATCAGCGCTGCGCGCACATTGCGCAGGAACAGGAAGACGACCACGAGCACGAGCCCGAAGGCGATAACGAGCGCGCGCTCGACCTCGCGCAGTGACGCGCGGATCGTGGGGGTGCGGTCCTGCACGACTTTCATGTCGATCGCGCTGGGAATCGTGGCCGCAAGCTGCGGCAGAAGCGCCTTCACGCGATCGACGGTCTCGATGATGTTCGCACCCGGCTGGCGGTTGACGATCAGCAGCACCGCCGGCTTGCCGTCGGCCGAGCCCGCATTGCGAAGGTCCTGCACCGAATCCTGCACGTCGCCGAGATCCGAGATGCGCACGGGTGCGCCGCCGCGATACGCAACGATCAGCGGCAGGTAGTCCGCGGCCTTGCGCGCCTGGTCGTTGGCGCCGATCTGCCAGCGCGAATCGCCAAGCTCGAGCGATCCTTTCGGTCGATTGGCGTTCGTGCCGGTAATGGTCGCTCGCACGTCCTCGAAGCCGATGCCGTAGTTCGACATCGCATTGGGATTCAGCTCGACGCGCACCGCCGGCAACGCGCTGCCCGCGACATTGACCTGTCCGACCCCGGCGACCTGCGACAGCCGCTGCGCGAGGATCGTCGATGCCGCGTCGTACATCTGCGCGCGCGTCAGCGTGCCGGACGTGAGGGCCACGATCATGACCGGCGCGTCCGCGGGATTCACCTTCCGGTACGTCGGATTGCTCGGCAGGCCGGTCGGCAACGTATTGCGCGCGGCGTTGATGGCCGCCTGCACGTCGCGCGCCGCGCCGTTGATGTCCCGCGACAGCTCGAACTGCAGCACGATCCGCGAGCTGCCGAGCGAGCTCGACGACGTCATTTCCGTCACGCCGGCGATGCGTCCCAGTGCGCGTTCGAGCGGCGTGGCTACGGTTGCCGCCATTGTTTCCGGGCTTGCACCCGGCAGTGACGCCTGTACCGAAATCGTGGGGAAGTCCACCTGCGGCAGCGGAGAAACGGGAAGCTTGAAGAACGCGGCGATCCCCGCGAGCAGGACGCCGATCGTCAGCAGCGTCGTCGCTACCGGACGCGCGATAAACGGCGCGGAGATGGAGGGTGCGCTGTCCGCCAACGCGGCACGACTCGCGCGTTGGGACGGCCCGGCGGCGCTCATATGAACCGCCACGCTCGCGGCTGCGCCGCTGCGCCGCCCCCCGAGGGGGCGCCATTCGCGCCTTGGGACGGCCCGGCGGCGCTCATATGAACCCCCACGCTCGCGGCTGCGCCGCTGCGCTGCCCCCCGAGGGGGCGCCATTCGCGCCTTGGGACGGCCCGGCGGCGCTCATGCTCATGCGCCCTTCCGTGCGCGCGGCTCGTCGAGGTTCACGAGCCCGCGGCGGCGCGCGCGCTCCTCGACACGGCGCGCGACGCGATCGAACGCGAGGTAGATGACAGGCGTCGTGAAGAGCGTCAGCACCTGGCTTACGAGCAGGCCGCCGACCATCGTGATGCCGAGCGGATGACGAAGCTCGGATCCGACCCCCGTGCCGAGCATCAGCGGCAGCGCACCGAGCAACGCCGCCATCGTCGTCATCAAGATCGGCCGCAGCCGCAACAGCGCCGCCTGGCGTATGGCGTCGCGCGGCGCGCGCCCTTCCTCGCGCTCGGCGTCGAGCGCGAAGTCGATCATCATGATCGCATTCTTCTTGACGATCCCGATCAACAGGATGATGCCGATGATCGCGATGATGCCGAGGTCGTTACGCGTCAGGATCAGCGCGAGCAGGGCGCCGATGCCCGCCGACGGGAGCGTCGACAGGATCGTCACCGGATGGATGTAGCTCTCGTAGAGCACGCCGAGAACGATGTACATCGTGACGATCGCGGCGAGAATCAGCAACAGCGTGTTCGTCAGCGACGCTTCGAACGCCAGTGCGGCGCCCTGGAAATTCGTGGCGATGCTCGGCGGCAGACCCATCGCGGCCTGGGCCGCACGAATCGCCTTCACCGCCTCGCCCAGCGATGCGCCGGGCGCCAGGTTGAACGAAATCGTCGCCGCCGGAAATTGC
>JBKPOL010000025.1:0-18102 GCA_046733075.1 Pseudomonadota bacterium
GACGGAGAGAGCCGTCCCCCGAATATCGGTCCCTTTGAGTCAGGACCAATACGGACGTGCACCGTAGAAAGCGTGCACATCCTCCGCCCAACGCTGATCGGCCATCGTCGGCCAGTGATCCTTGTCGAATCCGGGCGCCTCGTCGAAGCGCGCCTTGGCGATATTGAGCCTGAAGCATTTGTTCTGCGTGTCCAGCTGCATCGCGGACCAGGGAATCGCGAACAGCTTGCTGCCGATGCCGAGCACGCCTCCGAAGGACATCACCGCATAGGCAACGCGGCCCGTCGGGACGTCCAGCATGATGTCCGTGATCTCGCCGAGCTTCTCGTCGGCGGCGTTACGCACGTCGTCACCGGTAAGCGTGTCCGCAGCCATCACTTGCGGGCCGGGCCCGCCCGAGCCGCTCTTCCAGTAATCCGCGCCGCTGCGGTAGCGCGCATCGGCATCCATGTCCATCGCGGCGCCGCCGGCGCTTGCCGCACCCGAAGGTGTCGTTGGAGTTGCCATCAGGGTGTTTCCTTTCTCACGCCCCACTTTGGCGTGTAACGTTTGGCCACCACGGTGGTGGGACGGTAGTCGGACGAGGCACCGAGCTCGAAGTGGGTGAATCCGAGCTCGCAACGGGGCCACGTCCGCGAACGCTCATGATGCGCATCCGCAGATTCGCGGCCGGCGCCCAATTTCGCCACGAGATTGGCTTGGGACTCCAGGCCGGTTGCATCCATGCGCGCATTCACCGAGAGGCGGCCGGACTCTGGCGCAACGCGCGTGCCATAAAGAAATAACGGGAAGAATCAGGCGCATGCGCTTGCGCAACGCGTGATGGTCGGTACGAATTGCCGGTAAAGTTTGAAGCTGCCGGCGAGCCGGAGCGCGTGGCCCCGGCGCGGATCAAGCCTCCCGCCGTTGCCGGGTCGAAGCGGTCGACGTCGTCGAGGTGAGCGAAGGCGCCGGGCCGTGCTCACGCACGCCAGGCCCTTTGTCGAGGATCTCCGCGAGGCTGCGCTGCAAGCCGCTCCACAGTTCCGCGCGCTTTTGCGCAAAGGCGAACTGCGCCTCCATGAATCCGAGCTTGTTGCCGCAATCGAAGCGGCGTCCGTCGATCAGGCACGCGAACACGCGCTCGCGCTCCATGAGTGCGCGAATGGCGTTCACGAGCGTGCCATCCGTTGCCGTGTCTATCGCGTCCCAGATGGCCGACGTGAAGACGAAGCGACCGGATAGATTCACCGGCGCGGAGACGGCGCCGATCGGCGGCACTTTGACGAGGGCACGTGCAGAGCGAAGCGCGCTCGTGCGAAGGTCCGCCGAAATGAAGCATGGGGGGTCCGCCGAGCGCGGCGCGATCCGCTCTGCGCCGACGACGCTCACGCATTGCTCGTCGAAGACGTCGAGCAGCTGCGCAAGCGCGGCCGGCTCCGCATCGATGAGCTGATCCGGCAGCACCACGGCAAACGGCTCATCGTCCACAAGCGAGCGCGCCTTCAGTAAGGCATCGAGCAGGCCGGTCGTCTCGCGCTGACGCACGTAGCTGAATGAAACGCCGGCCGGCACCGTCCCGCGCAGTTCGCGCAGCGCTTCGTCGTCGTCCCGCGCAGCGAGCTCGCGCTCGAGCTCATAGGCGCGGTCGAAGTGATCCTCGATCGCTCGCTTGCCGCGGGCCGTGATGAAGATCATTCGCGTGATGCCTGCCGCGGCCGCCTCTTCGACCGCGTACTGGATCATCGGCCGGTCGACAATCGGCAGCATCTCTTTGGGGCATGCCTTCGTAGCAGGCAGGAAGCTCGCGCCGAACCCGGCGACGGGAAAGATTGCGTGCCGCACGCGATGACGCGCGTTGGAAGACGAAGGAGACGTTGGTGCGTCGGTGTGCGAGGCAGCAGGCGCGGGGCTGTTGATCATCGTGACTTCACAGGTGGCGGCAAATGAACTCAAGCACCGTTAGCACCAAGCGTGCCGCGAGAGCCGCACCGCCACGCAGTTCATCGAAAGCCGTCGCCGCGGGGCGGCGATGCGTTACTCGATCGTTTTGGGCGGATAACATGTCCTGCCCAGGTCCCCTTGCACAGCAGCAATTGCCACCGCCTTCGGTAATTATTACGAAGCTGACGCCTGGAGCGCCCGCTTCGCTGTCTTGCTTTGTGTTCACGCGCGAATGGACTCCGGTCGGGTACGGCATGGACCTTGCACGAGCCTCCCTCGATTCAGCCCGATCGTTCGTTGAAAAACTTCAATTCGGAGAAAGCGAAATGCCACGCGCGCAACGCACCAAAACTGAAGATGCAATCCCCCGTCAGTCTGCGGGAGCCCGCTCCACCAAACAGGGTAGCGTCGACTACGCGAGCCGTGTCATCGAAATGCTGACGTCGGATCACGAAAACGTAAAGAAGTTGTTTCGGCAAGGCGAACGCATCGAGGACGACACCAAACAGTTGCAAGCGATCGTCGACGAGGTCTGCGACGCACTTACGGAGCACGCGGAGATCGAGGAAGAGTTTTTCTACCCCGCACTGCGGGAAACTGACGCGCGCGAGCTCGTTGCGGAGGCCGAGGTCGAGCACAACTCCGCGAAACAATTGATCGCGGACCTGCAAGGCATGGACGCCGACGACGAACGCTATCGCGCGACCTTCAAGGTCCTTGGCGAATACGTGAAACACCATGTGAAGGAAGAGGAGGGTGAGATCTTTCCGCTCGCACGCTCGTCGAAGGCCGATTTTGAGCCTCTGTTCGAGGCGCTTTCAGCGCGGAGCGAGGATGGCGAAGACACGGCCGAGGGCGAAGAGGGGGCTGAGAGCGAGGACGACGGAAGTGCCGGGGAGGCCGCGGAGGCTTCGACGGCCAGACGGTCCCGCCGAGTCGCGCGAAGCACCCGGTCGGGTCGTTAACCACTTTGCTTGCGGGACGCCACACAGTGAATGTCGATCCTCCCAGCTCGAGCACCGTTGGTCCGCAGGCGCCGCTTCCATTGCGCTCGTTCTGGATCGCCGGGTACGAGGGCGCCGATCACTTGAGCGGCTCCGGACTCGCTTTCGATCTCATCGATGCGGCCGCGCAGGCCGAACGCGTGCTCGACGATTACCGGGCAGCGCGAGAAGTCGGCATCGCGTGCGTCCGGGAGACGGTCGGATGGCGAAAAGTGGAGCGCCCGTATGGCTTCGAGTTCGAAGGCTTGCGCCTCCGTGCTGAAGCTGCGAAGCGGTATGGAATCCAGGTGCTGTGGACGTTGTGCGAGGGCGACTGGCCGCACGACGTCGATGTGCTCGCCGACGACTTTCCCCGGCGGTTCGCTGCGTACGCAACCGCCTGCGCGGAGGCTGTCCACGCGACCAGCGAAGACGACGCGCCTATCTTCACACCACTCGAAGAAATCTCGTTCCTGAGCTGGGGCGTCGCCGAAACCGGTCTGTTCAATGCGCATCGCAGAGACCTGCGGTCGCAGGGATTCGAGGTCAAGCGTCGCCTGGTGATGGCGACACTCGCCGCATGCGACGCCATCCGTGCGGTGAATCCCCGCGCGCGCTTCCTGCATACCGAGCCGCTCGCCCGTCGCATTCCCGTCTCCACTGGCGATGCATCGATCGGCGGCCCCGCCGAACGGCCAGCGGACGATGTCGTATTCCAGTTTCAGGCGTGGGACATGCTATGCGGACGCGCGCTGCCGCAACTGGGGGGCAATCCCGGCTACGTCGATCTTCTCGGCATCAACTGCTACGCAAGTCGGCAGATCGAGAGCCGGACGCTTGCGCCATTACCCGGGCGGCGCGGCGAGCGCCGTCGGATGCCGTTGCATCAGATGTTGACCGAAGTTCACGCACGGTACGGTCGCCCGGTCATCGTAGGAGAGCGCAGCCCCATCGGCGTCAATCGCGCGGCGTGGCTGCGCGAGATCGGCGACGAGATACGAGAAGCGCTGACGAATGGGGTTCCGGTCGCCGGCGCGTGCCTGCATCCGCTCGCCGATCGGCCCAAGTGGAAGGATCCGCAACGCTGGCGCGCGCATGACTTGTGGGAAGACGTGCTGCGACCACAGCGCCAGAGCGCGAGGCCGCGATCCCTCTATCTGCAGACGTTGCGCACCGTGCAGGCGCGCGTCGATCCCGCGCTTACCCGTTCGCCGCAATGGGATCCGTCATGAATTCGCTCGTCGTGTTTTCTCATCTCCGCTGGAACTTCGTCTACCAGCGCCCGCAGCACATCATCTCGCGACTCGCCCGCAAGTGGCGCGTGTTGTTCGTCGAAGAGCCGATTTTTCACCCGGGCGATCCGCGCGCGGAGCTGCGTTCGCCGCATCCGGGCGTCACCGTGCTTACGCCGCACACGCCGCTCACCGCACCCGGATTCCACGACGACCAGATTCCGCTTTTGTCGAAACTCCTCGCCAACGCACTTGCGCGCGAAAGGCTCGACGACTACGGCGCGTGGCTGTACACCCCGATGGCCCTGCCGCTGCTGCAAAGGCTGGCTCCGCGCTTCGTCGTCTACGATTGCATGGACGAGCTCACGGCATTCCGGGGAGCGCCGCGCCAGCTCGTCCAGCGCGAGAACGCATTGCTGCGCGTCGCGAACATCGTGTTCTGCGGCGGCCCGAGCCTGTACGAAGCCCGTCGCACGCGGCACTGCAACGTCCACCATTTCCCGAGCAGCGTCGACCGCGAGCATTTCTCGCGCGGCGCAGACGCGGCGAACACGCATCCGGAGATCAAGGCGCTCTCGCGGCCGCGCATCGGATTCTATGGCGTCGTCGACGAACGCCTTGACCTTGCGCTGCTCGAGAAGATGGCGACGGCGCGGCCCGAGTGGCAGCTCTGCATCGTGGGTCCCGTGGCGAAGATCGATCCGGTGCTGTTGCCGTATGCGCCCAACCTGCACTATTTCGGCCGGCGCCGCTACGACGAATTGCCATCATTCCTGGCAGGCTGGGACGTTGCGATCCTGCCATTTGCACAAAGCGACGCGACCCGCTTCATCAGCCCGACGAAGACGCTCGAATACATGGCGGCGGAGCGGCCGATCGTGTCGGCGCCGATTCCAGACGTGGAACGGCTCTATGGACACGTCATTCGTTTCGCCGACACGCCCGAGAAATTCATCGCGCAGTGCGATGCCGCGCTGATCGAGGCCGTGGAAGAGCGTGCGCAGCGCATCGCCGACATGCGCAAGATCGTCTCCGCCACCTCGTGGGATGAGACCGCGCGCGAAATGCGAAGGATCATCGATGCTTCATCGGGAAGCGGACTCACCGAAGCCGCGCGCATGATGCTCGAGCCCCCCAAATCGCCGGCGTCGCCACCGCCGGCCCGCGCCGGCGCACCGTGTCTCATCCTCGGTGCAGGGCCCACCGGCCTATCCGCTGCGTATCACTACGGAGCGGGGAGCGTCGTGCTC
Organism: Pseudomonadota bacterium; assembly: GCA_046733075.1. Taxonomy (GTDB): domain Bacteria; phylum Pseudomonadota; class Gammaproteobacteria; order Burkholderiales; family Casimicrobiaceae; genus VBCG01. The sequence continues at coordinate 5,389 of JBKPOL010000025.1, forward strand.
GAACGCGAAGCGAAGGTTGGTGGATGGTGCCGGTCGGTCGAGGACACCGGGTTCACGTTCGATCACGCCGGTCATGTGATGTTCTCTAACGATCCGTACGTCCAGAACTTGTACCGCCTGCTGCTCGGCGACAACGTGCATTGGCAGGAGCGCGAAGCGTGGATCTACAGCAAAGGCGTGTACACGCGCTATCCGTTTCAAGGGGCGCTGCATAGTCTTCCCCCCGAAGTGTTGCGGGAGTGCCTCGTTGGGGCGATCGAGACGCGCTTCGACGCATTGACGTCGGACAAGCCGGGGGGAACGCTGCGCGCTAGAACGCGGGTGCAGGACTGCTGCGCCGATGCAACGGCCCTCGAGGCGCGTGAAGCGCTTGCGGACAGCGACGACGCGTCGCTCAACTTCGAGGACTTCATCTATCGAACGTGGGGCGCGGGCGTCGCCCGGCACTTTGCCATTCCTTACAACCGAAAGCTCTGGACGGTGCCGTTGTCCGAACTGGAGACATCCTGGCTCGGTGGGCGCGTGCCATTGCCCGATCTCGAGGAAATGATAGAAGGTGCATTGCAGCCCATTGCCAAACCGATGGGACCGAACGCGCGCTTCGGTTATCCGCTTCGTGGCGGCTTCCAGGCGTTGATGAACGGTTTTCTGCCGCTGCTTCGCGGTGACCTCGTGCTACAGGCCGATGTCGAGCGCGTGTCGCCGCTGTTGCGCGTCGTCACGTTGAAGGACGGACGTCGGTTCCACTACGACACGCTGATCAGCACGCTGCCGCTGCCGATGCTCATAGCTGCCATGGGCGACGAAGCGCCCGCAGAGATCCGTCGCGCTGCGAGCGAGTTGCGTCATGTGTCCATTCGCTGCGTGAATCTCGGCGTCGCGCGACCCCGCGTCACCGACAAGCACTGGATCTATTTCCCGGAGGACACGGTATTCCATCGCGTGTTCGTCCAGGGCAACGCAAGCCCGCACTGCAATCCGCCGGGCGGGTTCGGGCTGACCTGCGAGATCAGCTACTCGGCGACGAAGCCGCTTCCCGCAACGGGCGCTGCGTTGACCGAGCGCTGTGTCCGCGAACTCATGCAGGTCGGATTGCTCGACGCGTCCGATGGCCTGCTCACGTCGAATCAGGTCGACATGCCGTTCGCTTACGTGATCTATGACCGCGGCCGCGCCGAACGTGTCGCCCGCATCCGCAAGTGGCTCTCCATGTTCGACATCCTGCTCGCCGGGCGCTACAGCGAATGGGAGTACTACAACTCGGATCACGCGTTCATCGCGGGCAAGAAGGCGGCGGAAACCGCGCAGCAGCTTGCGGCGACGCGCGTGGCTGCCAAGACCGCATGATGTCCGAAGGGACGACACAATGAGCGTGGCGACGCAGGCGATGCACGAAATCGTGCGAACTTTGTGCTGAATGATTGTCGACGCGCACCTGCACTGCACAGGGCGCGAGCGCGCGGCGGATGTACTGCACTCGCTCGATGAGGCGGGCGTCGACGTCGGCGTTTTGCTTGCGCCGTTCCTGTCTGACGGCTATTCGATGCACGATGCCGATGCGATTGCGCGCGCAAATGCGTATACGGCGGAACTCGTGTGTGACCATCCCGATCGACTCATCGCGTTCGCCGTGATCAACCCGCGGCTCGCGGGCGCAACCGAGGAAACGCGCCGAGCACTCGACGCGCACGGGTTGCGGGGCCTGAAAATGGTCCCATCCGGGTGGGTGCCGGGCGACGACTGCGCGCAGGCGGTGTTCGAGATCGCAGCTGCGCGCCATGCGCCGATCCTGTTCCACAGCGGCATCTTCATCGACGGGCGGTCAAGCCGCTACTGCCGTCCGGTGGAATTCGAAGCGGTGCGCTCGCAACCGGGCCTCAAGGTGACGCTCGCGCACCTCGGCTGGCCCTGGTGCGACGAGGCGAATGCCGTCGGCGTCATCGACCTGATCAACGGCGTTCCGCCCGATGACAGCCAGTTCCGCTTCGACATCTCGTTCGGACCGCCGCCGCCGTATCGCGAGTCGGTGTTGCGGCTTGCGCTCGATGTGCTGACCCCCGCTTTGCTGCAATTCGGCAGTGATTGCTTCCTGCCGTGCCCCGGCCGCGAGATCGCGTCGCGTATTGACATCGTGCGAAAGCTGTTCGAAACGCTCGACGTCGACGACGCGGCGCGCGAGCGCATCTTCTCCGGCACGGCATGCGCCTGGCTCGGCCTTCATTGACATGGACACGCTCAATCCGACGCCGCGCCGCGTGCATGTGCTGCAGGTCCTCGGCAATGCAATCGTCGGTGGCATGGAGATGTCGCTAATCCGTCTCGCGCGCGAGCTGCCGCGCGCGTCGTTCCGCGTGAGCGTCCTTTGTCCGTTCGAAAGTTTCATCACGAGCGAGCTGCGAAACGCGGGGTGCGACGTGCTGATAGCACCCGTTCGCAGCGACCCGGGGTGGGAGAGCATTCAGACGGCCGCCACCTATGTAATCGACGAGCATGTCGACGTCGTGCATGCGCACTTGCCGAACGCGCATGTCCTCGGGGCCCTCGTCAGCAGCCTGACCGAGCGGCCGTGCGTTGCGACCGTGCACGGGCGATCGGTGACGATGCTCGATCTCGAGGCGCACCGTCTGCTCGACACGATGCACCTCTGTGTGGTCTGCAACGTCGCCTACAACCATGCGCGCACCCTGGGTGTCGCGCGCGAGCGACTGCACCTCGTTCCGAACGGCGTGCCGGGAGTCGACGGGACGTCGGTCCCGACGGACGTCGCGAAGCTCCTCGATCTTCCGCCCGGAACGCCGCTTGTCGGCTTCGTCGGCCGGCTCTCGCCGGAGAAGGCACCGGATGCGTTCATACGGATGGCATGGCTCGTCTCGAATACGCATCCCGACGCGATGTTCGTCGTCATCGGCAGCGGACCGTTGCGCTCCGAGCTCGAGCAAACGGTTCGGGCGTTCGACATCGCCGGCCGGGTCCATTTTCTCGGCGAGCGGCATGACGTGCGCGCGCTGTTGCCGTCGCTTGCGCTCATCGCGTTGACGTCCCGTGCCGAGGGCATGCCGCTCGCCCTGATGGAAGCGATGGCGGCGGGTGTGCCGGTCGTGGCGTACGCGGTGGGTGGCATTCCGGAGCTGATCGAGCACGAGCGTTCCGGATTGCTCGTCGCACCAGGTGACACTGCGCAGATGGCGGCGTACGTAGAAGCGCTGTTGTGCGACCCGTCGCAGCGGGCGGCACTCGGCGCGTGCGCCCGCGAGCGCGCCGGGAAGCTCTGGTCCGAGCGAAGCTCGGCACTGCAGCTCGGCCGACTCTATCGACGCCTTGCAGGTGTGGTCGAAGGGCCGCGCATCCGTCCGGGCACCGCTTCGCCGGTGCGACTGGCGGGCCGCGTCGAGCCGCCCGTCGGCCAGTAAGGAGTCGGCGCGAGGTTTCCAAGCCGCGAGGTACAGGCGGAGGTTGAATACCGCGCGACGATTGCTCGCCGGCGATCAGCGACATACGCTCCCGGCGATCAGCGACATACGCTCGCCGGCGATCGGCACCATACATCTGATCGCTGCATCGATTGCCGGGGCAGGGCCGGCCAGTCGATACAATGGAAGCGGCGATGCAGCCGTATGAATCGAGAAAGCTTGCACGCCGATGCGCGCGAACGTGCCCGATGGGCCCTTTTTCGCGCACGATGCGACCGAACCTATCGAGACCGATGGCTCCCACGCCCACCGCGGAAGCTCCGCTGCAGCACGACCGAACCCTGTCGCAGGTCGCGCGCGGCCTCACATGGATCGGCGGTGCGTTTCTCATCGCGAGCGCCGCCGTAATCGTGTGGGCAGTCTTTCGCACGGTCGGCGTCGATGATCTCATCGTCGCGCTCACGGTCGCCGGGCTGGGACTCGGGCTTCCTGCCATCGTTGCATTCGTCGTTGCATGGGTGCTGAACTCGCTCGGGCACGATGCGGAGTCCGTGGACGCGGACGAGGAACCGGCGCAACCCGCAACGCGCGCCCAGCTCACCGACGCTGCGCTCGCCTACGCGATTGCGGTGCTCGCGTGCATCGCTGCCTGGGCGCTCCGCGCGATGCTCGACCCGTTGCTCGGGCAGCAGATGTCGTATTCGCCGATGCTCATGGCGGTCGCGTTTGCCGCCTGGTACGGCGGCCTCGGCCCGGCGTTGCTCGCGACACTGCTTGGCGGTGCGATCGCGTGGTTCGCGTATCTCAGCCCGACCAATCGCTTCGGGTCGCTCAGCATCGAGGACTCGGTGCAGCTGGGTCTTTACGCGGCCGCCGCGCTCTGCATAGGCGGGATCGCGTCGGCGCTTCGCGCGTCGCGCGAGCGCGCGCAAACGCTCGCGCGCGAGGTGCTCACCCGGGAAGCAGGCCTCGAGCGCACCCGCGGAGAGCTCGCGGCCGAGCGCGACCGCTCGCAGGTGACGCTGCAAGCCATCGCAGATGCGGTTATCGCCACCGACGCGCACGGCAACGTCACGTTCGTGAACGATTGCGCAGCGCTGCTTACCGGTTGGCCGAGTGCCGAGGCCGTCGGCCGGCCGCTCAGCAAGATCATGCGGACGCTCGACGAGCACACGCGGCGCTGGATCGACATCCCGCTGGAGGCCGCGAAGTCGACCGCGACGACGGAGACGACGCTCGCCGCCCGCAATGGGACTGAGCGGCTGATCGAGTTCAAGACGAGTGTCATCCGCGGGGGCGATGGCGCGGCGGGCGGCTTCGTCGTCGTGTTTCGCGACATCAGCGAAGCGCGTCGTGCGCGAGCGGCGCTCGAGGAGAGCGAAGCGCGCTTTCGCGTGCTCGCCGATCAGACGCCGGTGCTTCTGTGGATGGTCGATGCCGATCGCGCGCTCGTCTACGCCAATCGGTCCTGGCTCGCGTTCACCGGCCACAGTCTGGAGCAGGAACAGGGCGACGGCTGGACGACGGCCATCCACCCCGAGGATTTCGGCCCGCGACAGGCGGCATTCGCCGACGCCTTCGAGCGGCATGCGCCTTTCACGCTCGAGTACCGTTTGCGCCGGCACGACGGCGAATATCGCTGGGTGCTCGACACCGGCACGCCACGGCTCGAGGGCGACGGCACATTCGCCGGTTACATCGGCGCGTGCGTCGACATCACGGAGCGCAAGGAAGCCGAGGCGACGCTCGGCGCCTTCGAGCAGCGCAAGAGCATGTTCCTCGCTTCGCTCGCGCACGAGCTGCGCAATCCGCTCGCCCCGATCAGAAGCTCGATCGAGTTGCTGCAGCATCTGCCGACCGGGGACGATCCCCGTGCTGCGCGCGCGCAGGAGATCATCGAGCGTCAATGCGCAAGGCTCGCCGAGCTCGTCGATGATCTGCTCGACTTGTCGCGCATCGACAGCGGCAACGTACAGCTGAAGCGCGAGCCGGTCGACGTGGCGCAGGCCGTCGATCGCGCCGTTGCCGGGCATGCCGCGGTCATCCGCGACCGTGCGCAGCAATTGACGGTCGAGGTTCCGCAACGCCTTCGCGTCGCGGCGGACGGCGAGCGTCTGACGCAGGTGATCGGCAACCTGCTTCGCAATGCTTCCAAGTTCACGCCGAAGGGCGGTGAGCTGAACGTGACGGCGACGCGGGTCGACGAGGCCGCCGAGATTCGCGTCACCGACAACGGGCAGGGCATCGATCCCGGCCTGCAGCCAAGGCTCTTCGATCTCTTCGATCGTTACCCGGATCGCAGTGCGGCGCACGGCCTGGGTACCGGGCTCGCCATCGTGGGTCGGCTGATGCGCCTCATGGGTGGCACGGTCGACGTGCAAAGTGAAGGCGGTGGACAAGGCAGCGTCTTTACGCTTCGCCTGCCGCTTGCCGAGAGCGAGCGCCAGGACGCAGCGAACGGTCAAGCGCCCGGAGCCGCGCAGCGTCTGCGGCGGCTACTCGTCGTCGACGACAACGTCGATGCTGCCGACGCGATCGCAACGCTTCTGTCGCTGAACGGTTTCGAGGTGGCGACGGCCCACGATCCGGACAGCGCGATGGACTCAGCGATCGCGATGGATCCCGATCTCATTCTGCTGGACATCGGGTTGCCGGGGATGACCGGCTACGAGCTTGCCAGGAAGTTCGCCGCGCATCCGGTCGTCTCGCGCGCGAAGGTCATTGCGCTGACGGGGTATGGCCAGCCGCGCGACACCGAGCAGGCGAAAGCCGCCGGACTCGCCGGTTACCTCGTCAAACCCGTCGACAGCGAGGAACTGCGCGAACGGATCGAGGCCATCCTAGAGGACGGCGCCGCCGACGGTGTCAAGCGACGACGATAGACATGGCGCTCCCACCCTCACGCATCGACCAGACGCTCACGCTTGCGATGCTCGCGATGCTCATCGCCGGCTGCTTCTTCGTGCTGCAGCCTTTCATCACGGCGCTCGTATGGGCAGCGATCCTCTGCACGACGACCTGGCCGCTTTATCTTCGGCTCGTCGCGCAAACGCATGATCGCAACGGCCTGGCGGCGTTCGCAATGGTGCTACTGCTCGCGCTGCTGATGCTCGCGCCGTTCATCGTCGTCGGTGCGACGATCGCCGACAACGCCGCGCTCATGGCTGCATGGGGACGCCGCCTGCTCGCGGCGGGTCCGCCCGACGCTCCCGCGTGGATTGCGCGATTGCCGGTGATCGGTGCGACGGTCGCTGCTTACTGGAACGGCATGAGCAACGATACCGCGCAGCTGCTCGGCATGTTGCGGGATTACGTCGACCCGGTGCAGAAGTTCGTCGTCGCATCGGGTGCATCGGTCGTGGGAGCGATCCTGCAGATGGCGCTCGCGATCTTCATCGCCTGGTTCATGTTCCGCGACGGCGATGCCATCGTGGCGCACATCCGCGGAGCCGCGCAGCGCATTGCCGGCGATCGCGGCACGCACCTCGCATTCGTCGCCACAGCGACGGTACGCGGCGTCGTCGTCGGGATCCTGGGGACGGCGCTCGTGCAAGGTGTCGTCGCCGCAATCGGCTTCGCCATCGCGGGCATCCAGGCGGCCCCGTTGCTCGGGTTGCTGACGTTCGTGTTGTCGCCCGTGCCGGTGGGTCCGCCGCTGGTCTGGGTGCCCGCCGGCCTGTGGCTGATCCAGACCGGCCAGACGGGCTGGGGGCTGTTCGTGCTGCTCTGGGGCATGCTCGCAGTCTCGACGATCGACAACGTCATCAAGCCGCTCATCATCAGTCGCGGTGTGGACCTGCCGTTCGTGCTCGTGCTGCTCGGCGTGCTGGGCGGCGTCATCGCCTTCGGGTTCATCGGGATCTTCCTCGGGCCCGTGCTGCTTGCGGTCGGCTACGCGCTGCTGCTGGAGTGGGCGTCGGCGCGCGGGAAGATCGAGCTCTTGACTCGTCCATCGCCCGAGCCGGAACGAGGCGGAACGCGCAGTCTGATCGAACGCGTCCCGCCGGCGCGAGCGGCCGAACGCGACGATACGGAGCGGATTCGCGACTGACTTCGAGAAACCTCGACGTTGTTGTCGAGTCGCCACTGGACAGCGAGCGATCTCGCTCGCGTAGGAGCTATTCGGAAGCCGATCAGCGCGCAGCGGCTGCACGTTCGCGGATCAGGTTTTCACGAAATGGCGCGAGCGTCTGAATAATCTGCGCGAACACCTTGGGCGTCGCCGCGATGACCTGCCCGCCGTGCAGATAGTCGCCTTCGCCGGCGAGATCGCCGATCAATCCGCCCGCTTCCAGCACGAGCACGCTGCCTGCCGCCACATCCCACGCATTCAAGCCGATTTCGAAGAAGCCGTCGTAGAAACCCGCGGCCACATAGGCCAGATCGAGAGCCGCCGCGCCCGGTCGCCGCAAGCCCGCCGACTGCTGAATCATCGCCTTCATCATCTGCATGTACGTGTCGAGGTAGCTTCCGTCGCGGAACGGAAAGCCGGTGCCGATCAGGCAATCGCGCAGATGCGTGCGGCGGGATACGCGAATCCGGCGGTCGTTCAGAAACGCACCGCGTCCGCGCGTTGCCGTGAACAGGTCATTCCGCACGGGATCGTAGACAACCCCCTGCGTGACGACACCGCGGTGCGCCAGTGCAATCGAAACGCAATACTGCGGAAAGCCATGCAGGAAATTCGTCGTGCCGTCGAGCGGATCGATGATCCACCTGTACTCGGCGTCCGGATTGCGCCCGCGACCCGTGCCTTCTTCGGCGAGAATCGCGTGGTCGGGATAGGCCGCGTGCAGCGTCTCGACGATCGCCTGCTCGGCGGCATGGTCGACCTCGCTCACGAAATCCTTGGGTCCCTTGGCCGTGACCGTCAGGAGGTCGAGATCGCGCGCGCCGCGCGTGATGACGCTGCCTGCGCGCCGTGCGGCCTTGACCGCCGTGGTGAGCATCGGATGCATGTTCTGGGCGTCGGGATTGAAGGAACGTGGGCCGCGCTTGACGACCGATGCGGTGTGAGGGCCGAACACGCGAACGAAAAGCCGGCTTGCGCGTGTCAGAATCGCAGGACCGCTCATTTTACCGTGCGCCGCGCCTGGACCTCTGCGCAGGGCCGCGACGCGAAGGCATGCGCGAGACCGACGTGGCTGCCAACGAATCTCCCGATGCCGGGCACAGTCGCTCCACGGCGCTCGATCGCATCCGCGTCGTGCTCGTGCGCACGACGTTGCCAGCGAACATCGGCGCTGCCGCGCGCGCCATGTACACGATGGGCCTGACGCGGCTCGTGCTCGTTGCACCGTCGCGCTTCCCGGACGCCGACGCAACCGCACTCGCGCGCGGTGCGACGTCGGTTCTCGAGCGCGCGCAGATCGTGCCGACGCTCGACGCGGCGCTCCAGGGGACGCGGATGTCGATCGGCCTGTCCGCGCGTCCGCGCCACTTCGCGGGCCGCGTGCTCTCGGTGCGCGAGGCCGCTCGCGCGGCAGTAGGCGTCGCATTCGCCGATGCGGGTAATGGGCGGATGATGCGGGCCGATATTCCGCCAGCGGACGCGAGAAAGATCGGGGCGAGCGATGTCGCGTTCGTGTTCGGCACCGAGATGTCCGGCCTGACGAACGAGGAAGTCGCTCGATGCACCGCGGTGTCCACCATCTCGGCCAATCCCGACTATTCGTCGCTCAACTTGGCGGCCGCGGTGCAAGTCGTCGCATGGGAGGTGCGGGTCGCCGCGCTCGGAGCGGACGTGTGGTCGCCGCCGCGGTTCGCCTCGGCGACGCACGATGACATCGCGGCGCTGCTCGCACACGCCGAGCGCACGCTCGTTGCGCTGCGTTTCCTCGATCCGTCGCGGCCTCGCCGGTTGATGCCCCGGTTGCGCCGGTTGTTCTCGCGCGCGGGGCTCGAGCGGGAAGAGGTCAACATTCTGCGCGGCATCCTCGCGCGAATCGACGCGCTCCTCGAGCATGCGCGAACGCGATGACCGTGTCGGCCCAACGCCTGCAGTCGGATCCAAGCGTAGCACCGACCCTCGAAGCGCCGTCGAGCGAGCCTCGACAATGCAACAACTGCGGCCGGCGATGCGCGCGGGAACTACTGCGCAAACTGCGGGGCAGGAATCGAGTCTCGCGCTGCCCCGCCCGTCGCGGCTCTTCGTCGCACTGTCGATCTTGGTGTTCGCCATCCTGCGCTTCGCCGCCGGCCCGGCAGCCGCGCTGTTCATTGCCGCCGTGTACTTCGTCTTCTTCGGTCTGGCGATCGCGGCGCTGCTGCTCGCCGCGGTCGTGCTGGGCTGAAAACACGATGGCACATGTCCCGAGCCTGCCTCGGCGGGGTGCGGCGTGCCGGCCTCGGCGGGAGCAGTTGCGACCGTGTATTAGTTGAGTGAAATACTCGGACTCCGATGGCATAATCGATCCGATGCTGAGCCGACTTCGTGAAGACGTCGCCGTCGTCTTCGACCGCGACCCCGCCGCCCGCAGCACGTGGGAAGTCGTCACCTGCTACCCGGGGTTCCACGCACTCGCATGGCACCGCATCGTCGTGCACCGGCTGTGGCGCGCAAACTTCCGCTGGCTCGCGCGCTGGCTCGCGCATTGGGGGCGCTTCCTGACCGGCATCGAGATTCACCCCGGGGCGACGATCGGGCGCCGGGTGTTTATCGATCACGGGATGGGCGTTGTCATCGGCGAGACGGCGGAGATCGGCGACGACAGCACGCTCTACCACGGCGTCACGCTTGGCGGCACGTCGTGGAACAAGGGCAAGCGCCACCCGACACTTGGCCAAGGGGTCGTAATCGGCGCCGGCGCGAAGATCCTTGGCCCCATCCATGTCGGCGACGGCGCGAAGATCGGCTCAAATGCGGTCGTCGTCCGCAACGTCCCGGCGCACGCGACCGCCGTGGGCATTCCGGCGCGAATCGTCACTGCCGACGACACCGATCGTCGTCAGGTGCAGGCGGAGAAGATCGGGTTCTCCGCTTACGCGATCTCCTCCGACATGGACGATCCGGTTGTACAGGCGATCCACAAGCTGCTTGACCATGCGGCGGCCACGGAGGAGCGCTTCAATCGGCTCGTCACGCTGCTACAGCATGAGGGAATGGACTGCGGGGAGGCCAGGGCGGTCGCGGACGCTTTCGATCCGGGCCAGATCAACCGCATGCTCGAATGACCACGACGACCTCGACGCGCATGCGGCGCCGCTGACCCGCTAAAAAATTGGGTGAGTGCTGGCGGCGTTCGAACATGCGTTCAGACCCGGCTCCCGCCGCCAGCTGAACTTCCGCAGCATTTAGTTGACTAAATTGTTCGGGTATTCTAGAATCCGTTCATTGGAGCCCTGTCCGCTCCGGACCATCCGACACCATGCGCCTTACGACCAAAGGACGGTTTGCCGTCACCGCAATGATCGACGTCGCCATGCACGGCGTCCGCGGTCCCGTAACGCTTGCGGCCATTTCCGAGCGCCAGAAGATCTCGCTTTCGTATCTCGAGCAGCTCTTCGGAAAGTTGCGCCGGCACGGCCTCGTCGAAAGCGTCCGCGGTCCCGGAGGCGGGTACAACCTCGGGCGCGCACCGGAACTCGTCGCCGTCGCAGACATCATCATGGCAGTGGACGAGCCTATCGACGCGACGCAATGCGGGGGACGTGAGAACTGCCTCGATGACCGCCGTTGCATGACGCACGAGTTGTGGGCGGGGCTCAACAGCCACATCTTCGGATATCTGCGGTCCATTACGCTTGCGGACCTCGTGCGCAAGCAGGCTCCGCGTGGTGGCGAAGTCGCCGTGCTGCACGACCAGCGTCCGCGCGCAAGTGGCGATCATTCACCGGAAACCGCATCGGCAGCGTGAAGGCAACGTACACCATGCATCTCCCGATCTATCTCGATTATTCGGCCACCACCCCTGTCGATCCGCGGGTGGCGGACAAGATGATTCCGTACCTGACGCAGCACTTCGGGAATCCGGCATCGCGTTCGCATGCGTTCGGCTGGCAGACGGAAGCCGCGGTGGAGGAAGCGCGCAAGGAAGTCGCGGCGCTCGTAAACTGCGACCCGAAGGAACTGGTGTGGACGTCGGGCGCCACCGAGGCAATCAACCTCGCGCTCAAAGGGGCCGCTCATTTCTACAAGGACAAGGGTCGGCACCTCGTCACGGTGAAAACCGAGCACAAGGCCACGCTCGACACAATGCGCGAGCTCGAGCGCGAAGGCTTCGAAGTGAGCTATCTCGACGTCGCGCCGGACGGCCTGCTCGACCTCGGGCGTTTCGAGGCGTCGCTGCGGCCGGACACGACCGTTGTGTCCGTCATGTACGTGAACAACGAGATCGGCGTCATTCAGGACATCGCGGCCATCGGCGAGATCTGCCGCGCACGGAAGATCGTGTTTCACGTCGACAGCGCCCAGGCAACGGGCAAACTGCCGATCGACCTCGGAAGCCTCAAGGTCGACCTGATGTCGTTCTCGGCGCACAAGACGTACGGACCAAAGGGTATCGGTGCGCTGTTCGTGCGACGCAAGCCGCGCGTTCGCATCGAAGCGCAGATGCACGGCGGCGGTCACGAACGCGGGATGCGCTCGGGAACCTTGCCGACGCACCAGATCGTCGGCATGGGCGAGGCGTTCCGGCTTGCCCGGCTCGAGATGGACGCCGACAACGACCGGATCCGCAAGCTGCGCGATCGCCTGTGGGCGGGACTGTCGACGATCGACGAGGTCTACGTGAACGGCGACATGGAGCGCCGCGTTCCGCACAACCTGAACGTCAGCTTCAATTTCGTCGAGGGCGAAAGCTTGATCATGGCGATCAAGGATGTTGCGGTGTCGTCGGGTTCGGCGTGCACGTCGGCGTCGCTCGAGCCGTCGTACGTGCTGCGCGCGCTCGGTCGCAGCGACGAGCTCGCGCACAGTTCGATCCGTTTCACCGTCGGTCGCTTCACAACGGAGGAGGAGATCGACTACACGGTCGACCTCGTGCAGCGCAAGATCGCCAAGCTGCGGGAGCTGTCGCCGTTGTGGGAAATGCATCAGGAAGGCATCGACCTCGAGACGGTGCAATGGGCGACGCATTGACGCTTTCAATTCAAGCGCGAAAACCCCGGGCCGAAGGAATTCGCTGCTCGCACCCTATTGTGCGCGAGCGATTCAAGTGCGAAAAGCTCGGGGCGCCCTTCGCTTTTCGCGGAGTTGACCGCAAGTAAGAGCCGGTAACGACCGCACGACGATTCAGCAGGAGGTTCCAAATGGCTTACAGCGACAAGGTTCTCGATCACTACGAAAATCCACGCAACGTCGGCT
>JBKPOL010000026.1:0-12712 GCA_046733075.1 Pseudomonadota bacterium
GGCAAGGCCTTTCCGGACGAGCTCGACGAAGCGCAGGTATTCAAGGTCCTGGACCAGATCATCCAGCAGGACGTGCCTTACCTGTCGTTCTCCGGCGGGGAGCCGATGGTCCATCCGCTCTTCTTCCGGATGGTCGAGCATGTGTGCGCAAGCGGCGCTCAGCTCAAGATCGAAACCAACGGGCACTACCTGACGCCGCAGAACTGCGAGCGGCTCGCGACACTTGGCGTCAAGGCCGTGCAGGTGAGCCTCGACGGCGCGACCCGCGAAACGTTCAACCGGATGCGCGTCCGCGGTGAGTTCAACACGGCCGTCGACGGGATTCGCAACCTGCGGGCGGCCGGCGTACCGATTGAAATCAACTTCTCGCCGACGCACTTCAACATCGATCAGATCGGCGCATCCGTCGACCTCGCCTACGAGCTCGGCGCATACAGTTTCTATACGGGGCGCACGATGTACACCGGGAATGCGGTCAAGGCGTGGCGTCACGTCGGGCCGTCCGAGGCGCAATACGAGGCATTCTTCGCGACGCTCCGGAACAAGATCGAGCAGTACAAGGGCCGGATGCGCGTGTACTTCCACGAAGTCGGGTTGCTCGACGAACTGCGCTATCGCCTGCAGCACCCGGCCGCGCTGCTGATCGTGCTGCCGAACGGTTTGGTCAAGCTGATCAATGCGCTTCCGTTCATCTGTGGTGACCTGCGCCGGCAATCGCTGCCCGAGATCTGGGATAACTTCAGGCGCGCATGGCAGGACCCGCGGGTTGCGCAATTCGTCGCGGATCTCGCGTCCGACGCGCGGAAGACCGCAACGCTGCATCAGTGGGTCCATCTTTGAGCTCCACCGCGGTCTCGAGCGCTGCCCGGGGACGCTCGCCGGCGTGGCGCTTGCTGCGCGTGCTCTCGCTTGTCCGCTACCGGTTCTTTCTGTACGCCGGCCTCCTGCCGTATCTGCTTGGCGCTGCGTGGGCGTACGCGATCGAAGGCCAGTTCGACGGCGCGATCTTCTGGAACGGTTTCGCAGGCGTCGTGCTCGCCGTCGTCGGCGTCGAGGCCTTCAATGAATATTTCGACGCCCGCATGGGCACGGACCGAATCTTCAACCCGGCCGATCTTCCACCCATCACGATCGTCACGTTCTGGCTCGGCGTATTTGCGTTCGCCGGCGCGCTCGGCGTCGGCGTCTATCTCGCATGGCGCGGCGGCTGGCCGATCCTCGTCTTCGCATTGCTGGGCGGCGCCGCCGCGATCTTCTATGAGGCCCCGCCGATTCGCTGGTCTTACCGCGGCTTAGGCGAGGCGATCATCGCGCTCGCTTACGGACCCTGGATGGTGCTCGGCAGCCTGTACCTCCATACGCGGTCCATCGCGGTCGATGCGTTCTGGGCGTCCCTCGTACCTGCTTTGCTGATCATGGCGCTTGCCGTTGTCAATGCGATCCCCGATTTTCATCAGGACCGCCTTGTGGGCAAGCGCAATCTCGTTGTCCGTCTCGGACGAAGACGCGGCGTATGGCTGTATCTCGCGCTCGCAGGGGCCGGGCTGACCGTTGCAGGAGTCGGTTCGGCCGTCCGCATCTTTCCTCCGTGGTGCTTCGCAGCGCTGCTCGCGGTGCCCTGGCTCATCGCGAGCGGGCGACACGCCTTTGCGACATTCGAGCGGCCGCGACAATTCGTCGCAGCGATACGCAGCATCGTCAGCTGCTACGTCGTCGCCGTCGTCCTGTTCAGCGCGGGCGTCCTCCTCCATGCGTGGAGTCCCTGACGTGCCGCACCGGATCGACGCGTTGCGCGCCCCGCTCTTCGTGTCGTGGCAGCTCACGCGGGACTGCGATCTCTGCTGCCTTCATTGCTGCACCGATTCGGCGCCCGGGAAGCGGATGCGGGGCGAGCTCGATGTGCGCGAGGCGCTCGGCATCGTCGACGACATCGTGGCCAACGACGTCCCGTACGTGATGCTCTGCGGCGGGGAGCCGCTCATCGTTCCGCATTTCTGGAAGATCGCCGAGGCGCTCGGAAGTGCGGGTGTGCGTCTCAAGATCGAGACGAACGGACAACGGCTCGACGGCGCAGTGGCGAAGCGGCTCGCGCAATTGCCGATTCGCTCGATCCAGATCAGTCTCGATGGCGATTCGGAGACGGTCTACGGGCTGCAGCGGCCAGGTGGCTCGCTAGCGAAAGCGCATGCAGCGTGTCGCGCGGTGCGCGAAGCCGGCATGCCCCTCGAGATCACGTTCGCACCCACGCGTTTGAACATCGACGAGGCCGCGGCCGTCATCGAGCGCGCGAAGGGCCTCGGCGCGTTTCGCTTCAACACCGGCAAGCTGATGCGCATTGGCACTGCTGCGCGACTGTGGGATCGGCTGGAACCGAGCGAAACGCAATATGCCTCGTTCCGGGCGCTGCTCGACCGCGTTGCGCGCGTTGAACGCGCCATGGAACTTTGCTACAGTCCATTCGACATGGCGGAGGGCCTGCGGCGAAGCTTCACCGATCCACCGGCAACGCTGCTCGTATTGCCGAACGGCTGGGTCAAGGTAGCCGCCCCCCTCCCGCAGATTTGCGCCGATTTGCGCCGCGATACGCTTGCGCAGGCCTGGAAAGCGTATCGTGATGCATGGCACGATAAGAGTGTAGTCGCTGCAGCAGGCCGCGCGATCGAGGATGCCTCTCGACACGCGGAAGCCAACGCCTGGCAATTGCTGCCCGTTGCCCAGGTATGACAAGGAGAAACGATGGACGAGTTGCAATCGAGGACGCAGTCGGAGCAAACGGAACAGACCGTGACACCGAAGGAGCCACAGGCGACCGGCCGCAAGCTCGCCTGGGAAACGCCCAAGCTGGAAGACGTTTCCGAGCAGGTGATGGCGCAACCGTACATCCGCTTCACCTGATAGCAGCGGTTCGCAATGCAGGGGCGCTCGGTCGACGAGTACCGGGCGCCGCTGTTCTGTGCCTGGCAGCTCACCAATCGTTGCCAGGCGCGTTGTATCGCCTGCTGCGAGGAATCGGGCCCCGACGCCGCATGGCGTGACGAGCTCACGCGCGACGAGGCACTCGACCTCGCACGCCGCATCGCCGCCTTCGACGTGCCCTACGTCGCATTTGGCGGAGGCGAACCGCTCGGCGTACCGTTCTGCTGGGACATCTTCGATGTGCTGGCGAGCGCCGGCGTCGCGCTCAAGATCGAGACCGACGGCAGCCGCATCGACGATGCCGCCGCCGATCGCCTCGCGGCGCTTGGCGTCGATTGCATCCAGATTTCGGTCGATGGCGCAACGGCGCAAACGCATGAGCGCGTGCGCCCCGGATCGAGCTTCGAAGCGGCGACCGGCGCGATACGCCGCCTCGTCGCGCGCGGCGTCGCGCCGCAATTCGTGTTCGTACCGACACGATTCAACATCGGCGAGATCGTTCCCGCGTACGAGCTCGCGATATCGCTCGGCTGCAGCGCTTTCGTAACCGGTCCGCTGATGCGCATCGGGCGGGCCGCCGCGCAGTGGCAGGCAATCGCATGTTCGGATCAGGAATGGCGCTCCGCGGTGGAAGCGCTTCGCGCCCGCGCGGATTGCGGGTCGCTCGCCATTCCCCTGTCGATCTATCCGTGGGACATCGTCGGCGAGATCGAACGCAGGGTCGAGAATCCGCAGGCGATGCTGCTCGTCGTTCCGAACGGCAAGGTGAAGCTGCTGAACGCGCTGCCCTTCGCGCCCGCCGATCTGCGGCATCAGTCGATGGAGGATGCATGGAGCGCGTATCGCCGCGCCTGGCGCGCCCCGGAAGTGCGTGCATTCGCCGCCCGGTGTCGCGGCGAGCCCGCGCTGCTGTGTCACGCGAACGAGACGTGGCCCGTCGACGGGGTAACAGCTGGAGGGTGACGGCGCCGTACGTGCATGCCCGCTCGGGTGCCCGGAGGTTGGGAAGCCCGTCGGCAGCCTTGCAACGACGATGGCGATATCGCTGTCGCGCAGCCACTACACGCTGACGCGATGCGGGTGCGGCCGATTGCTCTACCTGTCGCCTGCGCCGACGCCGGCCGACCTGCATGCGATGTACGTCGACCAGAACCAGTTCGGGGACGAGTACACCGATCCCGAACGCGTGCGCGGGATCATCGCATACATGTCCGAATCGCTTGCGCGCATCGCGGCGGCGAGGTCGTGGCCGATCGAACGGCCACTTCGCGTCCTTGAAGTCGGCGCGGGGCTGGCATGGATGTGCCGCGCGGCGAAGTTGCGTAACGTCACCTCACTCACCGTGGCGCAGGACGTTTCGCCGGAAGCGGCCACGCGGTGCGCCTGGGTCGATCACTATGTGCAAGGCGACATCGAGGACGCGAGGCTCCAAGTGCACGCGCCCTATGACGTCGTATCGCTCACGCACGTCATCGAGCATCTCGTCGACCCGGTCGCCGTGCTGCGCCGGTGCCTCTCGCTCCTCGGTCGCGACGGGGTCGCCTTCATCACGGCGCCGTTCCGGCCACAAGGCTGGCGCGACGAAGCGCCCGACCTCGAACGCTGGCGTGCATACAGCTACAACCACGTGCCGGCGCACATCCAGTATTTTTCGGAGGGGAGCATGCGGCGCCTGGCCGATGCCCTTGGAGTGAAGCTCGTTGCGTGGTCCGATCGGCACGACGCAGGCGAGGCATTCGAGGCGTGGCTCGCGCCGACCGACCTCGCGCAGCCGGCGCGGGATGCCTCCAGGCTGAGGCGCCTAGGGAGGCGCATCGCTGCCGCCGTGCGGGCGCGGTTCGACCGCGCCGCATAACGGCGGCCGAACACAGAAACGTGCAGGCGAAGGCGCATGCGGAGCGCCGCGCCCGCCATCGACGGTCGATGCGCCGTCAGTAGGTTTCGATATGCAGCCGGCTCTTTTCGAGGAGCTGCGGACGCAGCGTGTCCCAGTCGAGGCCATGGTCGCGGCACACGTCCCGAAACGCCGCGACGACGCCTGCCTCCATGCCTTTCAGTCCGCAGACATAGATGTAGCAATCATCGTCCTTGAGCATCTGCGCGACCTTTTCGGATCGCTCGCGGATGCGATCCTGCACATACGTCTTCGGCGATCCCTGAACGCGCGAGAACGCGAAGTTGATGTCGATGAAATCCTTCGGCAGCTTCATCAACGGACCGAAGTACGGCAGCTCCTGCTCGACACGCGCGCCGAAGAACAGCAGCAGCTCGCCGCCTTCGTTCTCCGCCCGCCGACGGCGCCGCCGCTCCGTCATCGCGCGCATTGGCGCGGAGCCGGTTCCCGTGCAGATCATCATCAGCGACGAGCGGGGGTGGTTCGGCATCAGGAAGCTGGTGCCGTACGGACCTACGACGTTGACGCGATCCCCGATGCGCAGGTCGCACAGGTAGTTCGACGCAACGCCCCGTACCGGCTTCCCGTCGTGGTCCTCGGTGACGCGCTTGATCGTCAGCGCGACGTTGTTGTAACGCGGCCGCTCACCCTCGCGGGGGCTTGCGACCGAGTACAGGCGAACGTGATGCGGCTTGCCGTTCGCATCGGTGCCGGGCGGCACGATGCCGAGCGTCTGTCCTTCGAGCACCGGAAACGCCGTCTGCCCGAAGTCCAGCACGAGATGTCGGATGTCGGCCGACGCATCCTCCGCAGTGAGGCGGAAGTTGCCGGTCACCGTCGCAATCGCCGGCTTCGCCTGCGAATAGAGGTTCACGTACGGATGGGATGCCGACCACGGCGGCGACGCCGGGCCGCCCTGTCCCGCGGTGGCGATCTCCGTCAATTCGCGGACGTCGCTCGGGACCTCCACCTGCGCACCGACTTCGAGCTCGGAGGGCGGCGGAAGGCTGTCCCACGAGAACTGGTCGTCCAGCGTGTACGGCGCTGCCTTCTGCACCTGGTGCCAGTGATCGATTGCGCCCGTCGGGCACGGCGGGATGCAGGCGTTGCATCCGTTGCATTTCGCGAAGTCGACGACGTAATTGCGCGAATCGTGCGTGACGGCACCAACCGGGCATGTGGCTTCGCACGTGTTGCACCGGATGCAGACCTCGGGGTCGATCAGATGCTGCAGTGCGTAGTCGGCGTTCCCCGCCGCAGCGGCCATTCGCGGTTCCAAACCTCGCGCTCCGAGTTTCAGTTGAAGCGAATGTATTCGAAATCGAGCGGCTGACGGTTGATGCCGACGACCGGCGGTGCGATCCAACCCGCGTACTTGCCCGGTTCGACGACCCGTCCCATGAGCGACGCCACGAACGCGCGATCGTCGGCGCTCGGCAGCCACTGCGCCTCGTTGGCGTTCCATTCCGCTTCGGAAATGACGCGTCCGTCCGGCGCCACACGCACCTGCGACAGCGTTCCGATCTTGCGATGGAAGGCCTTGTGCGGCACTTTGAGACGAAACGGCAACCCGGCCTTGTCGATCACGCGATTCCAGCGCTCGACGCCGCCCATCGAATCCTTGATGTAGTCGTCGCGCAGCACTTCGTTCAGCGCATTCAGCATCGGCACGTCGTGCGCGACCAGGCGCCCGTCGATGATGTTCTGCACGGGGTACGTCAAGCCCTTGAGCACGTGGTCGTCGCTGCGCTTCGTCTCCTCATACCGTCCCTTGAGTCCGCTCGTATAGAACGTCGCGGCATTGGACGATTGGTCGGCGCCGAAGAGGTCGATCGTGACGCTGTAGTGGAAGTTCAGATAACGCTGAATCGTCGGCAGGTCGATCGCACCCGCTGCGCGGATCTTTGCGGGATCGTCCGTCTTCAATTCCTTCATGAGATCGCACGTCCGCTGGATCACGCGCGATACGCCCGACTCGCCGACGAACATGTGATGCGCCTCTTCCGTCAGCATGAACTTAGTGGTGCGCGCGAGCGGCTCGAAGCCTGATTCCGCGAGCGCTGCCAACTGGAACTTGCCGTCGCGGTCGGTGAAGTACGTGAACATGAAGAACGACAGCCAGTCGGGCGTCTTCTCGTTGAAGGCGCCCAGGATGCGGGGATTGTCGGCATCGCCTGAGCGGCGCGTCAGCAATGCATCGGCTTCCTCGCGCCCGTCACGACCGAAGTAGCGATGGAGCAGATACACCATCGCCCACAGGTGCCGGCCCTCCTCCACGTTGACCTGGAACAGGTTGCGGAGATCGTAGAGCGACGGACACGTCAGCCCGAGGTGACGCTGCTGCTCGACCGATGCGGGCTCCGTGTCCCCCTGCGTGACGATGATTCGTCGCAGGTTCGCGCGGTGCTCGCCGGGAACATCGTGCCAGACGGGCTCGCCCTGGTGCTCGCCGAAATTGATCTTCGCGCTGCCGTCGACCGGATTCAGAAAAATTCCCCAGCGATAGTCCGGCATCTTCACGTAGCCGAATTGGGCCCAGCCACTCGGCTCCACGCTGACCGCCGTGCGCAGGTACACGTCGAAATTCGACGAGCCATCGGGCCCCATGTCGCGCCACCAGCCGAGGAATCCCGGTTGCCACCGTTCGAGCGCGCGCTGCAGCGTCCGGTCTTCGGCCAGGTTCACGTTGTTCGGAATCTTGTCGCTGTAGCTGATCGTCGTTTGCATCGCGTTTCCTCGCGTTCGTTCGAACCGCCCCTCGTCAGACGCGTTCCCAGTTGAATTTCGCCTTGTTGCCGGTTCCGAATACCTTGAGCGCGCCATGCTCGCCGACGGCGTTCGGCCGGATGAAGATCCAGTTCTGCCATGCCGACAGTCGCCCGAACACGCGGGTCTCCATCGTTTCCGTGACGCCGAAGCGGAGGTTCGCTTCCATGCCCGTCAGCGCATCGGGCGACATGCTCGCGCGCTCTTCGAGCACGATGCGGATCTCGTCGTCCCAATCGATGTCGTCGAGCGCGGCAGTCACGAGCCCGAGCGACGATGCGTCATGCGGACCAAGCTTGCGGCCGATTGCCGCCCGCGCCCGCGCCACCGGCTCGTTCTCGCGATAAAAGCGCGCTTCGATGCGCGGCAGGCCGTCGACGCGTGGATACGCCCCGAAATTCAGCTTCGACAACGCCACGCGCGGTTCAGCTGCGGGATCATCGGGTCGTTCCTGCATATAGATGCGATCGGCGGCGAGCGCGAGCTCGAGCAGCGTGCCGGCGAAACAGGAACCCGATTCGACGAGCGCAATCACCGTGCGGGAGCTCACGTCGAGCCGTGCAAGCGTCCGGCGCAGCAGACCGATGGTTTCCCGCACGAGCCAGTGCTCGGCGAGCGTCGCGAGCGTTTCGTCGACGGCATGCACGGCATCGACGTCGCCCGATGTCTTCATCAGCCAGGTACCGATGTCGAGCTCGTTGGTGCGCATCGTCAGGATGGCATCGTCGAGCTCGCGCGCCATCTGCAGCGGATACCAGGCGGCGCCGAGTGCGGCGATCCCGGTGATGTCGCGCGGCTGCGGGTCGCTCGGCGCCTTGACGTTGAATGTCGCGCGGCGCGCGGCGCGATCGAGCTCCACGTCCACGAACTCGTAGTGATAGCCGCGGTCGTCGACGGTGCGCGCGAGCGGAGTGAGCGCGACCCCCTGTGCGTCGCCCGGTCGATCGCTCGTGCGGGAGAGCTCGCGCGCACGGCGCTGCACGTAGGCGTCGAACTCCGAGGGCTTCACGACCTCGTCGACGAGCCGCCACTCCTTGGCGCGCTTGCCACGCACGCCTTCGGTCGTCGTGCAAAAGATGTCTGCGAGATCATGGCGCACCTTCCGCTTGTCGGTGAGTCGCGTAAGCCCGCCCGTGCCGGGCAGGACGCCGAGCAGCGGAACTTCGGGGAGGCTCACGGCAGACGAGCTGTCGTCGATCAGGATGATCTCGTCGCATGCGAGCGCGACTTCGTACCCTCCGCCCGCCGTCGTGCCATTGCATGCGGCGATGAACTTCAGTCCCGAATGGCGGCTCGCATCCTCGAGTCCGTTTCGCGTCTCGTTCGTGAACTTGCAGAAGTTCACCTTCCAGGCGTGCGACGATTTGCCGAGCATGAAAATGTTGGCGCCCGAGCAGAAGATGCGCTCGCGCGCGCTCGTCAGCACGACGGTGCGCACTTCGGGATGCTCGAAGCGTATCCGCTGAACCGCGTCGTGCAGCTCGATGTCAACGCCGAGATCGTAGGAGTTGAGCTTGAGCTTGTAGCCGTCGCGGATGCCGCCGTTCTCGTCGATATCGATCGCAAGGGTCGCGACCGGCCCGTCGTAGCGCACCTTGTAATGCCGGTAGCGCTCAGGGTGCGTCTGATAATCGACCTTGGGTGCGGCCGTCATGGCGTCCATGCTGTCTCCTGGCTAGCTCGATTGCCCGCTGCAGTGCTCGATCCGACGATCATCCTTGTCCGGGCGAAGTCTTGGGCGCGAGACGAAAGCGCAACGAGAGAAACGTCTTGCTGCACTATAGTACTCCTGCCAAGCATGAGGTCAAGCATTATTCTTCTCGCGCGGAGCGCTTCGGGGCGCAATTGTGATGTATTATATTGCCGGTCGGATCTAGTGCCGCGCCATCGCGCGCGCCCTCTCCCATGACGATTCAAACCTTCTCGGAGCTGATTGCGAGCGTGACCGCGAGCATTGCTGGCAAGCCCCTTGACGCCTCACTCGAGCGCGAGCTCAACGAACGCTATCCGTCACAGGGGTCGACGTTTCGCGAGGTGCTGGATGCGTGCCGCGACGGAATGGCCGCCGGATGGATGTGCAATCGCGCGGCGGGCGGCATTCGCTACGGTCGTGTAATCAAGGCCGGGGATTCCACCCACGGCTTCAGCGTCGACGTCGTCGAGATGAACGATGTCACCGGTCCGCATCACGGTCATCCGAACGGCGAGATCGACATGATCATGCCCCTCACGCCGGACGCCAAATTCGACGGCCACGGCGCGGGGTGGATCGTGTATGGTCCCGACAGTGCCCACGCCCCATGCGTCACGGAGGGCAAGGCGCTCATCCTGTATCTGCTGCCGCAGGGCGCTATCGAATTCACGAAGGCTCGATGAGCGGCAACGGCGAGCTGCCGCTTGCGCGCCACGCGGCGCGCTTCGTCGACGCGTGCGGACACCGGCTCGAGTACGTCGACATTGCCGCGCACCAGGTACATCGGCCCGCGCTCGTATTCCTTCACGAAGGTCTGGGCTCGGTCGCGCTGTGGCGCGATTTCCCGGCGAACGTCGCACGGGCTACCGGGTGCAGGACGGTGGTCTATTCACGCTACGGGTTCGGTCGCTCGTCACCCCGTCGCGAGCCGTACACGCCTCGCTTCATGCACGAGGAAGCGCTGCAGATCCTTCCAGCGCTTCGACGCGCACTCGACATCCGCGAGCCCGTGCTGGTCGGCCACTCGACGGGCGCCTCGATGGCCTTGATCCATGCGGCACAACCGGGATCGGACGTGCGCGGAGTCGTCGCGATGGCGCCCCTCGTATTCGTCGAGGAGTCCAACCTCGCAAGCATCCGCAATGCGCAAACGCTCTACGTGACGACGGACATGCGCGAAAAGCTCGCGCGCTACCACAACGACGTCGACCGCGTGTTCTGGGGCTGGAACGACATCTGGCTGCATCCCGACTTCAGCACGTGGTCGATCGAGCGCGAACTCGCGGGGCTCCGCTGCCCGATTCTCGCGATCCTCGGCGACGACGACGAGTACAGCACGCCCTCGCAGGTCGCCGCCCTCGAGCGGGAGGCGGCTGGCGCGGCAAGCTTCGACTACCTGAAGCTCGCGGACTGCCGCCATGCACCCCATCGCGACCAGCCGACGATGGTCATCGAGGCCATAGCGCGTTTCGTGGACGGCTGCGGCGATTGAAGTCGGCGAGACAAGTCACAGTCGGACGCAACACGGCATCCGCCGCGTCGCGGGGACGGTCCGCTCTGAGCCTCGGCGTAGTGAGGTTCTCGTGCCGCCGTTCATCGCTCTGACCGGCGTTTCCATCGCGCCGCCTTTGCGCTCCGCGTAACGTGCTGTAAGCTACATATCGCAAACAGGCGAAGGCACCGATCTTGCTTTTATGGGAGCCGATCGCCTCGCGTCCCGAAACGCATCGGCGCGCACGGAGGAGGGAACGTCAATGTCGGCGTTACAGCGTCCTGCAGTCGCAGCGACCGGTGTCGTATCGGAGCTCGCGTTTGCGCGCGCGCAGCGCAACACCGTCCTGATCGTCGACGACCTGTTTAGCAGTCGCCTGCTCCTCGCGGAGATCGTCCGGCAGATCGACGGCAAGCTGAACCTCGAGCTCTTCGACACGCCGTCGCGCGCTTTAGAGTACGCGCGCAACAACCGCGTCGACATCGTGCTGACCGACTACAAGCTGCCCGAATTCGACGGCATCGAGCTCGTCAAGCAGCTGCGAGCCCTTCCCCACTGCGTGGATGTTCCGATCGTCGTCATCACCGTCGTCGACGACCGAAAGATCCGCTACGACGCACTCGAGGCCGGGGCGACGGATTTCCTGATCAAGCCGCTCGACGATCACGAGACGCGCGCGCGGTGCGCGAACCTGCTCGACCTGCGCCGGCACAAGATCGTCCTGTCCGACCAGGCGCGGGTGCTGCAGTATCAGGTCGACAAGTCGGTGGCGGAAATCCACGAGCGCGAGCTCGAGACGCTCGCCAAGCTCGCGAAGGCGGGCGAGTTTCGCGACAAGACGACCGGCAACCACCTGATGCGGATGGCGAAGTACTCCGCGCTGATCGGCGCGCATCTCGGGCTCGGCACGGAGACGGTCCACGTGCTGGAGGTGGCCGCACCGATGCACGACATCGGCAAGATCGGCATTCCCGACGCGGTGCTGTTGAAGGAGGGACCGTTGACGCCGCAGGAGATCGACGTGATGCGCGATCACCCGCGGATGGGTTACGACATCCTGAAAGGCAGTCCCTCGAAATATCTTTCGATGGGCGCGATCATCGCGCTCGGCCATCACGAAAAATTCGACGGCTGCGGTTATCCGAACGGATTGCACGGCGAGGACATCCCGCTCGTCGCGCGCATCGTCGCCGTGGCCGACGTGTTCGACGCGCTCGTTTCGGAGCGTCCTTACAAGCGCGCGTGGCCGCTGGACGAAGGCATGGAATTCCTCAAGAGGCAGCGCGGCCGGCATTTCGACCCGACGTGCGTGGACGCGTTTCTCTCCGATCGCGCCGCGATTGAGACGATCCTGCGCGAATTCGGCGACTGACCAGGCGCCAGCCCTGTTCCAACTTGCTGGCGAACGGCCCGTGTGGCGTGAAGTCCGGCACCGGGCGCCGGGATAGTACACAGACAGTCATCCGAGCTGGAAAGCGGCGAAGCAATCGGGCCGTGCAGCCCGCATTGCGAGAGCCTTAGCCGACGAGTGCAGGGGGGCCTCGGACCGCGCCCCCGCTCGCGACAGCGTTAGCCGACGAGCACGATGTGCAGGCGCCGCGGTCCGTGCGCGCCGAGCACGATCGTCTGCTCGATATCGCCGGTCCTCGAAGGTCCGGAAACGAAATTGATCGCGCGGGGCATCGTCTTCCGCTCCGCGCGCACGCGCCCGAACGCTTCCTCCATCCCCGGCACGATCTGATCCGCGCGCACGATCGCGACGTGCGTTTCCGGCAGCAGGAAGGTTCCGGTCGGCGTGTCGGCGGCGGTGACGAACGCGAGCGTCCCCGTTTCCGCGACGGCGCAAAAGCATCCGGTAATGCCGAGCGCGTCGTGCCCGACGGTTGGACGCGATTCGATCATCAATCCCGCGGCCTTCCAATCCAGCCATCCGAACTCGGGCCAGCACACG
>JBKPOL010000027.1:0-5397 GCA_046733075.1 Pseudomonadota bacterium
CTTCCGCACCAAGGCGCGTAACTTGCACGAGACCTGCCGGCTGCTCGTCGAGCGGCATGGCGGCCAGGTGCCGCGCACGCGCGAGGCGCTGGAAGCTCTGCCCGGGGTCGGGCGCAAGACGGCCAACGTCGTGCTCAACGTCGCGTTCGGAGAGCCGACGATCGCGGTCGACACGCATATCTTCCGGGTGGGCAACCGCACTGGCATTGCGCCGGGCAAAACGCCGCTGGCCGTCGAAGCCGGGTTGGAGAAGATCACGCCGGCCGAATACAAGCTGGGCGCCCACCACTGGCTGATCCTGCACGGGCGTTACGTATGCATTGCCCGCGTGCCCCGCTGTCCGCAGTGCATCATCGCGGATCTCTGCGAATACACGGCCAAGACGCGCGCATTGCCGGGCATGCCCGCCACGCAGGCGTTGCCGCTGAAGCCGTCTCCTGCCTCGGCCACAGTGCGGCGCCGCACGCGCGCCGGCTGAGCGCCTCCAAACCCCACGGCGCCAGCGCGCATGTTCTCTCCCAGCCGGGACGAAGCAAGACGTTTCCTCATCGAGGCATGGCGCAAGTCTCGCGCCGGTGAGCCGCTGTCGGGACTCGAAGAGACCGCGGCCCAGCTGATCGCGCTGCATCCCGAATATCACCGGATACTTGAAGCGCCCGATCGACACGTCGATCGCGACTATCGGCCCGAGGAAGGCGACATCAATCCATTCCTGCATTTGTCGCTTCATCTTGCAGTTGCGGAGCAGCTGGCAATAGACCAGCCCGCCGGCATCGTCGCGCATTACGCGCGGCTGCGGGCGTCGCGCGGCGAGCACGCGGCACTGCACGCCATCCTCGAATGTCTCGGAGAAGTGATGTGGCAGGCGCAGCGACTCGGCAGCGGGCCCGACGCCGCGCTCTATCTGTCGTGCCTGGAGGGACAGAAATGAAAGGACGCCGTGGAAGCCTTGCAGAACCTGCGCGGGTGCGAGGGGCTGCTCGACGGGGATCATCGAGAAGCACGACGAAGCAAATGGCAGGCGCCGGTTTGCGAGGACAGCGCCTAAGCCAGCACCCGGGCACGCCAGTGAAGGGTTCCACCGATAGGCGGCGTCAGCTTCGCCGCGCTCCTTAATTCTTAGCGTGTACGACGACCTACCGCGCGTCGCGCATCCATCCGCATCTTGCGCGAAACGCGCTCCACGCAGGTTCTGTGAAGCTTCGCTAGAACTTCGGCGCGAGCACCGGCGGCTGCGATCCGTAGTACGCGGCTACGTTGTCGATGTCTTTGGGCTGAAGTGCTGCTGCGAAGCCCGCCATGATCGGGTTCTTGCGCGCACCGGACTTGTAATCCCGCAAGGCCTTCGCCAGGTAATCCGGGTGCTGTCCGCCGATCTTCGGATAGTCGGGCGTCGCACTGTTGCCATCGAGGCCGTGACACGCCTGACAAACCTCTTTGGCCTTGGCTTGCCCGGCCGCAACGTCCGCGGCGCTTGCGGTGAGCGGCACCAGCGCGAACGCTGTCGACAACAGAATTGCGCGCGCGACGATGATCATTTCCTCGACACCTGCACGTGGGCTCGCGAGTAGTAGGCGGCAAGATTCGCCATGTCCTCGTCGGTAAGGCTGCCGGCAATCGCGCGCATGGACGGATGACTGCGGTCGCCGCTTCGATATTGCTTGAGGGCCGAGATCAGGTATGCCTCATGCTGGCCACCGATCTTGGGCACGCGATACACCTCAGGGTATGCAGTGCGCCAACCGACGATGCCGTGACAGCCCTCGCACAGTTGCGTCTTTTCGCGGCCTTTGACAGGGTCGCCGCCGGCGGGAATCGTCGGCGTGGGCGCCGGGGCGGGAGCCGCCGCGGGCCCGCCGGCCGAAGGACCGCCGCCGGGCGCCTGCTGAGCGATGGCCGGGATCGACAAAAGCAGGGTGGAAGCGAGCGCGCAGATTCGAATCATCGACGAGTGCGGAAAGGATCGAAAGTCTCACGCGGGTTGTACGCCGCGCAAAATCGTCAAGTTTAACGGGCTGCGCGTCGATGGGTCAAACGCAGTGGGGCGCAAAAGTCCGGAGGCCCCTCACCGCTGCAACTGGGGCAGCTTGTCTTTGACATCCTTCCATTCATCCGCGTCGGGCGGTGCGGGCTTGCGCTCGATGATCGGCTTCCACAACTTGGCAAGCTCGGCGTTCAGCGCCTTGAATTGCTGCTGGTCTTCCGGGACGTCGTCTTCGGCGAAGATCGCCTCCACCGGGCACTCGGCAACACAAAGCGTGCAATCGATGCATTCATCGGGATCGATCACGAGGAAATTCGGGCCCTCGCGAAAGCAGTCGACCGGACATACATCGACGCAGTCCGTGTATTTGCAGCGAATGCAGCTCTCGGTGACGACGTAGGTCATTTTGGGACAACGTGAAAGTAGCTGGAAGCAGCGATCAAGCGTCTTGAATTTTAACAGACCGGTCCCCATCGTCTGCGCTTGGCACGGCGTTTACTGCGGTAAACTGACCGCCTTCGCCGGCATCTCCCGGCTCCGTCCGGGTGCATTCCGCGATCGATTTCAGCGTGGGAAAGGACGTTCGATGAGCGAGATGATCAAGCACGTTTCCGATACGACGTTCGAAAAGGACGTGTTGCAGTCGCAGAACCCGGTCCTGGTCGATTTCTGGGCAGAATGGTGCGGCCCCTGCAAGATGTTCGCGCCCGTGCTTGACGAGGTGGCGAAGGCTTACGAAGGCAAGCTCACGGTAGCGAAGCTCGATATCGACGCCAACCCCGCCACGCCGGGCAAGTTCGGCATCCGCGGCATTCCGACCGTCATCCTGTACAAGGACGGGCAAGTGCACGCCCAGAAGGTCGGCGCGCTGACGAAATCGCAACTGACCGCGTTCCTCGACAGCCACCTGTAACGCCGTTTCTTGACAGTCGGCCCGAAACCGCCTTACCCTCGCCTCTAACTGACCGGCGCCTAACACCGCGCCGGTCCGCCGCGCAGATAAGCGCCGGCGCATATTCCGGGTGCCGCCCTCCCGTGTGGCGCCCCCACGATTCCCGGTTTTTCCACCCGGCTTAAACGGCCGTCCCCTGCCGTTCCCGCACGCGACATGCATCTCTCCGAACTCAAGACCAAGCACGTTTCCGAATTGCTCGACATCGCCAACTCGATGGAAATCGATGGCGCCAACAGGATGCGCAAGCATGACCTGATCTTCGCGTTGCTGAAGACGCAGGCGAAGAAAGGCGAAAGCATCTTCGGCGAGGGCGTGCTCGAAGTCCTTCCCGACGGCTTCGGCTTCCTGCGCTCGCCGGATACGAGCTATCTGGCGGGCACCGACGACATTTACATCTCGCCGTCGCAGATCCGCCGCTTCAACCTTCATACCGGCGACACGATCGAAGGCGAGATCCGCACGCCCAAGGACGGCGAGCGCTATTTCGCGCTGGTCAAGGTCGACAAGGTCAACGGCGAGGCCCCCGAGAACGCCAAGAACAAGATCCTCTTCGAGAATCTGACGCCCCTCTTCCCCGACGAACCCATGGTGCTCGAACGGGACATCAAGGCCGAGGAGAACATCACGGGGCGGATCATCGACATCGTGGCCCCGATCGGCAAGGGTCAGCGCGGATTGCTCGTCTCGTCCCCGAAGTCAGGGAAGACCGTGATGCTGCAGCACGTCGCGCACGCGATCACCGCCAATCACCCGGACGTCATCCTGATCGTCCTGCTGATCGACGAGCGGCCCGAGGAAGTCACGGAAATGCAGCGCACGGTGCGCGGTGAAGTCGTGGCGTCGACTTTCGACGAGCCCGCGACGCGTCACGTCCAGGTGGCGGAAATGGTGATCGAGAAGGCCAAGCGCCTCGTCGAGCACAAGAAGGACGTCGTCATCCTGCTCGATTCGATCACGCGCCTCGCGCGAGCCTACAACACCGTTGTGCCGGCGTCCGGCAAGGTGCTGACCGGCGGCGTCGACGCGAACGCGCTGCAGCGTCCGAAGCGATTCTTCGGTGCCGCGCGCAACATCGAGGAAGGGGGATCGCTGACCATCATCGCGACCGCGCTGATCGACACCGGATCGCGGATGGACGATGTGATCTACGAAGAATTCAAGGGTACGGGCAACATGGAGATCCACCTCGACCGCCGCATGGCCGAGAAGCGGATCTATCCGGCTATCAACGTCAACCGATCGGGAACGCGCCGTGAAGAACTGCTGCTAAAGCCCGACATCCTTCAGAAAGTGTGGATCCTGCGCAAGCTGCTCTATCCGATGGATGAACTCGAGGCGATGGAATTCCTGCTGGACAAGGTGAAGGCGACGAAGAGCAACGCGGATTTCTTCGACAGCATGCGCCGCGGTTGACTTTCAACGACTCCGGCACGTTGGTCTGGACGACGCAGTTCGAAATCCGTTTTCTCCACCTCCGCGGTCGGATCCCCACGCGCCGCGTGGGGCCCTCCGCCGCCCTGCGGCGTCCTATTTCTTCGATAGCATGCGCCGCGGCTCAACGTTAATATTGAACAAGCCCGGCCGGCCGCGCGGCGGGCACCGCCGACCCGGGGTACGCATTCCCGCCCACTGGAGGAAAGCAGATGGCTCGCAAATACATCGATTGCCGGCTCTTCCCGAGCGATACCAAGTGTTCGGTCGCGATCTCGGCCGACACCGTTGATGAGGTCGTCGACGCGGCTGCACAGCACGCGGTGAGCGTGCACAAGCATGCGGATTCCCCGCAATTGCGGCAGCAGATCCGCGCAAGCGTCAAGGAAGGCACGCCGAATCCCTGATCGCCGCCACGGCGTCGCGATCAGCGTTACGCTTGCGACCCGCCGGCCGTCCCTTCCTCGGCCGGCGGCCCTCGACTCCCTTTAGCCTTTCCCCGGGCGGGCTATCCGAAGCGGCGCTCCAAAACCATCAGCCGTATGTCTGTTTGCCACGGAGTCCTTTCAAGACAAGCACTTAGCCGCGGTTGGAAGTTCGCGGTTCAGCCTCAACCTTGTCTAGCACCGCCACCTCGCGGATAATCGCGGATTCCCCGGTCTCGGACGCGCCAGCCAGGCGCGCGAGTCCGCACCCGGCAAACGGAAGGCACCCATGAAAATCGACACCCATCCCAAATACAGCGAAATTGCCGTGTCGTGCAGCTGCGGCAACACGTTTACGACGCGCTCGACGATCAACAAGCCGCTGCACGTTGAAGTCTGCTCGGCGTGCCATCCGTTCTACACCGGCAAGCAAAAGATCATGGACACGGCGGGCCGGGTGGAAAAATTCCGCCAGCGTTACGGCACCAAGACGGCAACGCCGTCAGCCTGATCGCGCTCCGCGTTGGAACGCCCGGAAAGAGGCAGCTTCGGCTGCCTTTTTCGTTGCCGCAGGAGCCCCTGACGAAATCCTTCTCCGGCAT
>JBKPOL010000028.1:0-4676 GCA_046733075.1 Pseudomonadota bacterium
TGAGCACGGGAATCTGCAGGCGCGCGAGCAGCGCCTTGATGCCGTCGGGGAGGTCGCGCGTCTCGAAGATGAAGTCGAACAGCATCGCGACCATCTCGATCGTCATCGCCTCGAGCTGGTTCGCGCGCTGTCCGAGCGGGGATTCCTGCAGATCGCGCAGGACGTTGTGCAGGCCCTCCGGGATTCCGGAGAACGCGACCTGCATGCCTTCGACGTCGAAGTCCGTCTGGCCCTGTTGCAGCCGCGTCAGGCCCTCCCGCAAGCCCGGGGTAGCGACGATCGGAGCGCCCGGGATGTACCCCGACGCCGTCGGCGGCAATGGAGGAAAGACGCGTGATGGCGGTGGCGGATGACCGCTCAGCGGAAAGCCGCCGTGCGATGACATGCGACGAAACATCGCCATCACGTCCATTTCCGGCGCCGGTTGCGAAACGTCCGGTTTCTCCGCGGCCGAGGTGCGCTTCTGGGCCGTCGCCTTGTTGCGCGTGCTCGACGACCGCACGGACCCCGGCGGAATGATCCGCAGGTTTGCCAGGTGGCGATTGACATCCGCGTAAATGGATCCGAACTCGCCGAGCGGCGCCTGGTTCAGCTCCTTGAGGATCTGGAAACGTGTCCGGTTCTCTGCCTGCAGCATGCCGAGTGCTTCGGCGAACGCCGCGACGATCGTGTTGGGCCCGAGCGGATTGGCGCTGGACTCGAGATGCGGTTTGCCGAGCAGATGGCCGATGCCGCGATTGAGCGCGACGAGCTCCTCGTGACACATGTTTTCGACGACCCGCACGATGTTTCCCACGAGGACCGATTCGTCTACGGTGTTGAGGTCGATCAGTGCGAGCTTCGACGCGTCGACCTTCGAGAAATCGGCCTTCTCATTCGCGCGTCCCGATACGCGTTCCTCGATTTGCGCGCGCAACCGCTTCTCGAATTCGGACATCAGCGCGGCGCGGTCGGCGATCAGTAGCTGGCGCGCTTCGAGGAAAAGCTGTTGCTCCGTCCGCACGTCCGATTTGCCGGCACGATCCATCAGCATGTCGCACACGCGGTCGAGCAGCGCCGTGAACGACAACAGCAGCCGGTGGACCGTCAGGTCGCGGCAATCGGCAAGTATCTTCGCCAGCTCCCGGGGAATGGGGCGGCGGGCCTGCGCAACGTTGGACGTTACGTTCGTGGGATGCACGGGCGAGAGAGGCGGGGCATCTACGTCAGCGGTATGCACTTGCCAGCGGCATCAATGACTTAGGCCAGTGTATCGGCTGAACGACTCTAGCACGCGTGCGAATTGTATGCCACTTCGGAGCGACGTCAGCGCTCTCGGAGAACCTCCGCCCACGCCTTTTCGACACGCTTCAGCGACACGGGCATCGGCGTGCGCAGCTCCTGTGCGAACAGCGACACGCGCAGCTCCTCGATCAACCACCGAAATGCGCGCAGACGGTGGGAAATGGCGCCGGATCGCCGCTCGGCCGCGGCTCGTTCCGCGTAGCGCGACCACCACTCCCTGACCTGGGCGGCATGGCGCGCGTCGCGTTCCGGATTCTGCGCATGACGGGCGATGCGGCGCCCAAGTGCGCGCAGATACCGGGGAAGATGCTGAAGCATCTCCCACGGCGTTTCTGCGAAGAAGCCGGGGTAGACCAGCGCGTCGCGCTGCTGCCTGATCTCGGCGGCGAGCATCCGCTGGGCGGTAGGAAGCGTCGCGAGCTGCTGCGATAGCGCCTGATGCTCGGTGGCGATTGCGGCGAGCATCCGCGCGGCGCTGTCCACGACCGCCGGCAAGCGCGTGCGCGCACGCTTGACCTGTTGGAGGAAAGCGTCGGGATCCCGCGGGAGCGGATCCTCGCCGATGAATGCGCGATCGGCAACGGCGTCGGCGACGTCCTGGCGCAGGCGATCGGGCGCAATGGCGCCGCGAAGCTGCAATGCGAGCGCGTTCCAGGATGCGAGACGCGTTACAGCGCGAGTCAGCGCATCGCCGAGCTCGAAGGCGATCAGGCGCTTCACGCCCTCGCGGGTCGCGCACTCCGCCGCATCCCGCGTGTCGAGCAGCTTCAAGGCGACGCTTTCCTGCTCATCGACGAGCGCGGGATAGCCGGTCACCCGCTCGCCGTCCTGCCGCACCGCCAGCGACGCGGGCAGCTCCCCGAAGTCCCACCGGCGCAGGCCGGGGCGCTCGAACGCCGGCGACTCCGCGGCAAAGGAGAGTTGCGCGGCCTCGCGCAGTCGCTGCTGCAACGCGATGAGATCGCGATCCATCGCCAGCTCGTCGCCTGCCGCATCGACCACGCGGACGTTCATCCGCAAATGCAGCGGCAACTCGATGGCCTCGAGCGCGTCGATTGATGGCGCATCTCCGAGCCGCCTTTCAAAATAGTCGTGCAGCGTCTCGTAGAGCGATCGGGTGGGATCGTGCGGTTCCGAGAGAAAGTCGGTGACCGTTTCCGCGAGGGGTACGAGACGATTGCGAAACGCCTTCGGCAGCGAGCGAAGGATGTGCGTCACCTTGTCGCGGACCGTGCCGGGAACGAGCCACGACAGCGTTGCTTCGTCCACCTGATTGAGCCGCGCAAGCGGGACGGTCAGCGTCAATCCATCGAGCGGGTGCGAAGGCGCGAAGCGGTACTTCAGCGGAAAGTCGCCGCCGGCGATGTGCAGCGTCTCGGGAAACAGCGTTTCGGTGACGCCAAGCGCGCCGTGCCGCATCAGCTGTTCGCGCGTGAGGAACAGCAATGCGGGATCGCGGCGTTCAGCCGACTTCCGCCAGCGTTCGAACGTCGCGCGCGAATACACGTCGCCCGGCACACGCTCGGCGAAGAATGCCGCGATCGTCTCGTCGTCGACCAGCACATCTTGACGGCGGGACTTCTGCTCGAGCCCCACGACGTCTTCGACCAGCGCCTTGTTGTGCACGGCGAAGGGTGCATCGGCGCCGAGGTCATTCGTAACGAGCGCCTCGCGGATGAAGACCCCCCGCGCCTCGGCGGGCGCGATCGGACCATAAACGACCGGGCGCCGCGCGACGAGCGTGAGCCCGTAGAGCTGCACGCGCTCGCTCGCGACGACCTCGCCTCCCGTGCGCTCCCAATGCGCATCGAAATAGTCGCGCGTTACGCGATCCCCGGCGACCGCCTCGATCCACTCGGGCTCGATCCGCGCGGCGCAGCGCGCGTACAGGCGCGTGGTCTGCGTCAATTCGGCGGCCAGCACCCACTTTGGCGCCTTCCTGGCGAGGCCCGATCCCGGATGCAGGAAGAACCTGACGCCGCGCGCTCCATCATATTGCCCGCCAAGCGTCGCCGCAGGCTCGGATCGCACACCGATGTTGCCGAGCAGGCCGGCGAGGAGCGCGCGGTGAATGGTCGCGTAGCGAACGGCATCGATCTTCGGCGAAAGCTTCGTGTCGACCGTCCACCCCGCCTCGTTGAGAAGGGCGATCAGCTGCGTGTGGATGTCGCGCCATTCGATCATTCGAAGGTACGAGACGAAGTGCGCCCGGCAGGTGTCGACGCGCTTCCGGTGCGACAGCGACTTCTGCGCGGGTGCGTCGAAGAACTCCCACAGCGCGATCAACGACAGGAAATCGGAGCGGTCGTCGCGAAACTGCAGATGCGCCTGGTCCGCGGCTTGCGCGCGCTCGAGCGGTCGCTCCCGCGGATCGGGAACCGACAGCGCGCTCGCGATGATCAGCACTTCGGCGAGACATCGTTCGTCGCGACCGGCAAGGACGATGCGGCCGATGCGCGGGTCGAGCGGAAGCTTGGCGAGCTCGCTGCCACGCGGCGTCAGCGCACGCTCGGCATCGACGGCCTCGAGTTCCTGGAGCAGCTGGTAGCCGTCGGTGATGGCGCGTGTGGACGGCGGATCGAGGAACGGAAATGCTGCAACGTCCCCGAGTGCGAGCGACGCCATTTGCAGGATGACCGACGCGAGTGAGCTCCGCAGGATTTCCGGGTCGGGATGCGCGGGACGCGACGCGAAATCGTCCTCGCCGTACAGGCGCACGCAAATGCCGTGCTGCACGCGGCCGCAGCGCCCCGCGCGCTGGTTCGCGGACGCCTGCGCGATCTTCTCGATCTGCAGCAGCGTCGTCTTGTTGCGCAGCGAATAGCGCCGCACGCGGGCAAGTCCACTATCGATCACGAAGCGAATGCCGGGGACCGTGAGCGAAGTCTCGGCGACGTTCGTCGCAAGCACGATCCGTCGTCCGCGCGAGGGCGCGAAGACCCGCTGCTGCTCATCAACGGAAAGGCGCGCGTAGAGCGGCAGGATCTCGACCGCGCTCGCGTAGGGACGCCGCGCAAGCGCACGCCGCAGCACGTCGGCGGTCTCCCGGATTTCGCGTTCCCCGGGCAGGAAGGCGAGGATGTCGCCGGGACTTTCGCGCCACAGCTCTTCAGCGGTCGCCGCAATCGCCTCTTCGAGCTCCTCCTCGTCGTCGGTCTCCGCGTCCCCGCTTGCGAGCGCCCGGTACCGAACCTCGACCGGATAGGTGCGACCGGAGACGGTGATCACGGGAGCCGGACCCCGCGCACCCTCAAAGTGCGCGGCGAATCGCTCGGCGTCCATCGTCGCGGAGGTGATGACCACGCGGAGGTCGGGGCGATGCGCGAGGAGACGCTTCAGGTATCCGAGGAGGAAATCGATGTTGAGGCTCCGCTCGTGCGCCTCGTCTACGA
>JBKPOL010000029.1:0-3221 GCA_046733075.1 Pseudomonadota bacterium
GTCGCGTACTTCTTCATCGGCTACACGGTCGCCTATGGCGTCACCTTCTTCACCGGTGCCGAAACGCTCGCGCAGGCAAGCGGCTACGGTCTCGTGAAATTCTTCTTCCTGCTGACATTCGCGGCCGCGATTCCGGCCAACGTCTGGGGTGGAATCGCCGAGCGCGCCCGATTCAATCCGCAAGTTGCCGCGTCCTTCGGCCTCGTCGCAATCGTCTATCCGTTGTTCGAAGGCATCGCGTGGAACGGGCGGTTCGGCTTCCAGGGATGGCTGAAGGATCTTTTCGGCGCCAAGTTCCACGATTTCGCCGGCAGCGTCGTCGTGCACGCATTCGGCGGCTGGATAGCTCTCGTCGCCGTGCTGTTGCCCTTCGAGTAGCGACCACGTCTCGCGCCCAGCGATCGACAAGATCTCGGGGCTCGTTGCGATCAATTCATTGATGGCAATGGCCGGGGGAACGCTCGCCGCGTTGTTCGTCGGGCGCAATGACCCGGGTTTCGTGCACAACGGCCCGCTCGCAGGGCTTGTTGCCATCTGTGCCGGGTCCGATGTGATGCATCCGATCGGCGCGCTTGCCACCGGTGCACTAGCCGGTGCTCTCTTCGTGATCCTGTTCACCTATACCCAGAACCGGTTGAAGATCGACGACGTGCTGGGCGTCTGGCCGCTGCACGGCATGCGGCGCATGGGGAGGCATTGCAGCGGGAATCTTTGGTGCTAAAGCGCTTGGAGGACTCGGCGGTGTGGCCTTCGGATCGCAAGTCGCCGGAACGCTCGCAGGTATCGCGATCGCCGTTGCGGGCGGTGCGATCGTCTAGGGCGTGCTCAAGGCCACGACCGGACTGCGACTGGACGCGGAAGAAGAGTTCAACGGCGCCGACCTCACGATCCACAAGATCTCGGCGACGAGCGATCAGCCGCTGGCGGACGAAGGTTTCGGCCGACAAACTGGGTGTCGGACGAAAGTTTCTTTCGCCGTATTGAATCTCGTTACTGTGAACGTCAGCGCGGCGCGCACGATTCTTTCGTCCGGTTGGCATGCGCAATCGGCTTGAACGGCCCGTCGCCGATTGCGTATCAACGGCTGGAGCTTTGTCGATGAGGCCGGCGACGGGCCGCTAGCCGACCGAACTCGTTACCCGCCCTAAAGCATCCCGGGAGCGGCACGTGGCTACACGTACCAACGTAGTCGACGGCTCAAGCGAGAATCGGAAATTACCGCGACCGAAACTTCGGCACGTTTCGAAACTTTGGCAAGTACGATTACCTGCCCCACGTCAATGCAATCGGCGACACTGCCGAAGCAAGTGCGAGCAATCCCCGCCGCGTCGCCGGATGCAGCGGTGCGAGCGGATGTCGGACGGCATCGCTGCGGATCACGCCGCCCTCCCTCATCACCGTCTTCGTGGCGCGCAGGCCGCACTGCCGATTCTCGTAGTTGATGAGCGGCAGGATGCGCGCATACGCCGCTTCGGCCTCGACGTGCCGCCCCTTCGCAAAAAGGTCGAGCACCGGCTTGATCAAGTCGGGCAGGAGGGCGCTCGGCATGGTGCCCGTTGCTCCGGCGTCAAGGTCCGCCATCAGCGTGATTGATTCTTCGCCGTCAAACGGTCCTTCGATTGCGGCGCCGCCCGCCTCGATCAGGCTGCGCAACTTGCCGGCGGCGCCCGGCACTTCGATCTTGAAGTGGCGGACAGCGGGAATCTCGGTCGCAAGGCGTACCAGCAACGGGACCGAAAGATTGACGCCGCTCAACGGCGCGTCCTGCACCATGATCGGAATGCCTGCCGCCTCCGCGACGCGCGAATAGTGCTCGATGATTCCCTGATCGTCCGCACGCAGGCCCACGCCGTGATACGGGGGCATCAGCATGAGCATCGCGGCACCTGCCGCTGCCGCGGCTCGCGCGCGCTCGGCGGCGATGCGCGTGCTGAAATGACTGCACGTAACGATGACCGGCACGCGGCCCGCGAGATGCGACAGACAGAGATCGAGCAACGTATCCCGCTCGCGGTCAGATAGCAGGAACTGCTCCGAGTAGTTCGCGAGAATGCAGATGCCGTCGACCCGCTGGTCCACCATGCAGTCCAGCACGCGGCGCTGACCGTCGAGATCGAGTTCGCCCGTTTCGGTGAACGGTGTTGGAGCGATCGGGAACACTCCGCTTCGTCCCACCGTCGTAGGGGTCATCGCTCGGCTCGCTTCAGAACGTCGTGCGCCGGGTTTGGGAACGCGATGCGCTCGACCGCCGCTCAATCGTTCGCGCGGGCTCGCTCACCGCGCCAACCCTTGGGAATCGACGCGAGCAGCCGCTGCGTATACGGCATTTTAGGATGCTTGTAGATCTCGTCGGAATTCGCGATCTCGACGATTTCGCCGTCGTTCATCACCATCACCTGGTCCGAGATGTACTTGACGACTGCGAGGTCATGCGAAATGAAGATGTACGACAGCTTGAATTCATCCTGCAGGTCCTGCAGCAGGTTCAGCACCTGGGCCTGGACCGAAACGTCGAGCGCGGATACGGACTCGTCGCAGATGAGGATGTCGGGTTTCATCGTGAGGCAGCGTGCGATGGCGATGCGCTGGCGCTGTCCACCGGAGAACTCGTGCGGGTACTTGTAGAACGACACTTCCGGCAGGCCGACGCGGTTCAGCAGCTCGAACGCCATGTCGGTCCGCTCCTGAGCCGTCTTGCCGATGCCGTGTATCGACATCGGCTCGACGATGATCTGCCCGACGGTGAAGCGCGGATTGAGCGATGCGTAGGGGTTCTGGAAGATGATCTGGATGCGCCGCTTGTAATCCATGAACTCGTTCGACGGCATCGACAGCAGGTCCTTGCCCTCGAAGAAGGCTTCGCCGGTTGTCGCCTCGTGCAGACGCATCAGCGTCAGTCCCACGGTGGTCTTGCCCGAGCCCGACTCGCCGACGAGGCCGAGCGTCTTGCCTTTCGGAAGCTGAAAGGAGACGTTCTTGACGGCCTTGAACTCGCGCTTCCCGAACAGGCCTTCGCGTGAATAGAAGCTCTTCCCGAGATTCTTGACGTCGAGAACGATCGGATCGCTCGGCCGCACGCCGCGTTTCCGCTCTTCCATGTGCCGGGGACCCGGACCCTGGATGAAGTCGTCAATGACCGGCAACCGCGTGGGCCGGCGATCGAGTTGCGGACGGCACATCAGCAGCGCCTTCGTATACGTGTCCTGCGGTGACTCGAACAC
>JBKPOL010000030.1:0-8212 GCA_046733075.1 Pseudomonadota bacterium
GCCGCGAGGACGTCGTCGTGTTCGATCAGACTTCTTTCGCCAAGTTCGTGCTCAAGGGAGGCGATGCGCTGCAGGTGCTCGAACGGCTGTGTGCCAATCGCGTCGATGTCGGCGTCGGCAGGATGGTCTACACGGCCATGCTGAACGAGCGCGGCGGTTTCGAGAGCGATCTCACCATCACGCGCGTGGCCGCCAACGAATTCTTCATCGTCACCGGTTCGGCGCAGGCAACGCGCGACTTCGCATGGATCGAGCGCCACATCGGGCCCGACGAGCACGCGGCGCTGGTCGACGTCACCAGCGCCTATTCGGTCGTATCGCTGATGGGCCCGCGCGCGGAGGACCTGATCGGAAGGCTTTCTCCCGACGACCTGTCGAAACCGGCATTGCCGTTCTCGATGACGCGCATGGTCGACGTCGGATATGCGCGCGTCAGAGCGGCGCGCATGAGCTACGTCGGCGGGCCGGGATTCGAGTTCTATGTTTCGACCGATCAGTGCGCAACGCTCTACGACGCACTGTGCGACGCAGGCGAGGAATTCGGCCTGCAGGACGCGGGCTACTACACGATCGACGCCTTGCGCATCGAGGTGGGCCGGCGCGCCTGGGGTGCGGAGCTGTCGCCGGACGAAACGCCGCTCGAGGCCGGGCTGGCGTATGCAGTGGCCCTCGGCAAGCCCGTCGATTTCATCGGTCGCAACGCGCTCCTGCAACAGCGCGAGCGCGGGGTCACCAAGCGATTGGTGCAGCTGACGCTCGACGACCCCGACGCGTTCCCGTGGGGCGGCGAGCCCTTCCTGATGGACGGCCGTTACGTGGGCGAGTTGACGTCCGCCGCGTACAGTCGCGCCCTCGGTCGCGCGGTTGCGTTCGGCTACGCGAAATCACCTGACCCGTCGTCGCCGCTCACCGATTCGATGATCGACGTGGCGCGCTACGCGGTCGACATCGCAGGCACGCGGACGGCGGCCACCGTCCATCGCGCAGTGCGGAGCACCGTGCAGTAGACTTCACTCACCACCGTCGATCGCACCGCCTTCATGACCGTCGTACACCGCCTAGCGCCGCCCGCTCGCCGCGGCCGCACCCCGCTCCGACCCGGCGCCGAAACCGCGCAGGTGCAAAGCCTGACGCGCGGGCTGTCGATCCTCGAGTGCCTGGCGCGCGCCGAGGGTGGCCTTACGCTCACCGACATCAGCGTGCGCGTCCAGTTGCCGCCGTCCACCACGCACCGCCTGCTGGCGACGCTCGAGAAAATGGGCTATGTGTACCAAAGCGGCGACCTCGGGCGCTGGTACGTCGGGCTGCAGGCGTTCACCGTCGGATCGAGCTTTCTCGCCAACCGCGACTTCGCCACGCAAAGCCACGCGTACATGCGACGGCTGATGGAGCAATCCGGCGAAACCGCGAACCTGGCGATCCTCGACGGC
Source organism: Pseudomonadota bacterium (assembly GCA_046733075.1). GTDB lineage: Bacteria > Pseudomonadota > Gammaproteobacteria > Burkholderiales > Casimicrobiaceae > VBCG01. The sequence continues at coordinate 1,431 of JBKPOL010000030.1, forward strand.
ACCGAGGCCGTGTTCATCGATCAGGTGCAATGCCGCGAGACGATGCGCACGATCGTGAAGCTGGGGAGCCGCGTGCCGCTGCACGCATCGGGCGTCGGCAAGGCGATCTTCGCATCGCTGCCCGACGACCAGATCGATGCGTTGCTGAAGGTCAAGGGACTGCCGCGCATCACCGAGAATACGATCACGTCGCCCGAGACGATGTGGGCGAGCATCCGCGTGATCCGCCAGCGCGGCTGGTCGTTCGACGACGAGGAGCATCTGCCCGGAACGCGTTGCGTCGCCGCGCCGATTTACGATGAGCACGAGGAGCCGCTCGGCGCAATCTCGCTCGCCGGTCCATCGACACGTTTGACGGACGAGAGGATCAAGCAACTCGGGCCGGTCGTTTCGCACATTGCGGAAGAAATCACGCGGCGCCTCGGCGGACGCTGGCCGCATCCCCATTGACCGCGGGTTCGGTCCTCAACGGGCCTTGAATTGGACCCGTTAACGCGAGTGCGGTGCGATGGCCCTCCAGCGCCGCTGCAGCTGATCCTGCAGCGGAGGCGTCCAGCGCGCGAGCAAGTCGTCCATCGCACCGAAGTCGTTGCAGACGAGCACCACGTCGCACCCGGCACCGAGCGCCGCGTCCGCTCGGGCAATGATGTCTCCCGCCTCGTGTGCACCGGCCATCTCGAGATCATCGGAAAAGACGAGGCCGTCGAACTGCAGGCGCCCACGCAGGATCTCCTCGATCCACGTGCGTGAAAACCCGGCAGGCCGAGGATCGACCGCGGGATACACGACATGCGCAGGCATGATGGCAGCAAGTTCCTGCCCGATCAGCGCCGCGAAAGGCAGGATGTCCGCTTGCAGGATCGCATCGAGCGGGCGTTCGTCGATCGCGGCGTCGACATGGGAATCGGCCGCGACATAACCGTGACCCGGGAAATGCTTGCCCACCGCGCCACACCCACCCGCCTCGAGTCCGCGCACGAGCGCACCGGCAAGATCGGCGACAATCACGGGATCATCATGAAACGCGCGATCACCGATCACCGCACTGGTCCCGTAGTCGAGATCGAGCACCGGCGTGAAGCTGAAGTCGATTCCGTGCGTGCGGAGCTCGCGCGCAATGGTGAGGCCGCACGCGTACGCGGCTTCGTTGGCGCCCGGCGGATCGGTGTCCCACTGCTCCCCCAACGACCGCATCGGCGGGATGGTCGAGAACTCATCGCCACGGAAACGCTGGACTCGGCCCCCTTCATGATCGACGCCGATCAACAGGTTCGCGCGCAGTTCACGAATTGCGGCCGTCAGCGCGCGAAGCTGCGTCGACGAAGCAAAGTTGCGCCGAAACAGGATCACGCCGCCAACGCGCGGATCGGCGAGTCGCGCACGGTCCGCCATTGTCAGCGTCAATCCTTCAATACCAAGCATGACGGGACCGCGCGCAGGCGCGCGCCCGTCCAGCGCCTCAGCAGTCATTGGCGGGCGCCGTTATCGCGCGAAGCCGCTGCGGGCAGCCGTTCACGTGTGTGCTGCCTGGCGCATCAGCGACTTCATTTCGCGCACGGCATCGCGCAGACCCACGAAAACGCTTCGTGCAACAATCGCGTGGCCGATGTGCAGCTCCCGCACCCCGGCGAGCGCGGCAACCGGCTGCACGTTGATGTAGTTCAACGCGTGGCCCGCGTTGAAGCGCATGTTGAGATCGCGAATGGCGCGCCCCGCGACGCGGATGCGGTCGAGCTCGGTCAGCACGGCGCGGCTTTCCGCATCGCGCCCCTTGACGTGAAACGCGTGCGCGTACGGACCGGTGTGCACTTCGCAGACGCGAGCACCCACGCGCGCCGCGGCTTCCACCTGCGGCAGCTCGGCGTCGATGAACACGGACGTCACGATTCCGGCGTCCGCCAGCCGCGCGATCCCATCGCGGAGCTTCGCTTCCTGCCCGGCGACATCGAGGCCGCCTTCGGTCGTCACTTCCTCGCGCCCCTCGGGCACGAGCATCGCCATTTCCGGGCGAAGCTGACAGGCGATGCCGATCATCTCCTCGGTGGCTGCCATCTCGAGGTTCAGCTTGATGTGCACGAGATCGCGGAGCCTCCGCACGTCCTCGTCCTGGATGTGCCGGCGATCCTCCCGCAGGTGCACGGTAATTCCGTCGGCACCGCCGAGATGCGCCTCGACCGCCGCCCACACCGGGTCGGGCTCATACGTGCGTCGCGCCTGACGCAGCGTCGCGACATGGTCGATGTTGACGCCAAGCTCAATCACCTGCGATGTCCTCTATGTTGCGCATGATGGATTGCCGAACCATGGGTCCGCTTATTTGCCGTCGTCCTCGTCGTCGAGCGCCGCGAGATCCTGCACGACGCGCCGGCTGAATATCCGTCGTTCGTCGAGATAGTGATCGAGGACGCGCCGCATCAGTCGCTTCGCCTCCCCGGCGACGTCCGCATCGGGATAGTGTTCCGTGGCAAGCGCGATCAGCGTCGCACCGCGCACCACCGGCCACGCGGCACGCGGCTCCGAGGCGACGAGACGCGGACCACGGTCGAATGCGTAATGGTAGCGCGCGCCCGCGTCGATCGGCGCTCCGCTGTCGACGTCGCGCGTCAAAGGCAATGCGTATCCTAGGGCGGCGAGCAGCCGCAACTCGAAGCGCCGGAGCGTCGCCGCCTGCATGGCCGCGCTCGCATCGCCGGCCAACGCTCGCAGCGCATCCGCGTAATCGGAAAAGAGCAACGGATGAGGATCTTCCTTTGGCAGCAGCTTCAGCAGCAGCTCGTTCAGGTAGAAGCCGCACAACAACGCGGCACCGCTGGGCAGCGGCATTCCGCCTCGCCATTCGGCCTTCAGCAGCGTCTTCAACTCGCCGCTCCCCGCCCAGGACAGCGCAAGGGGCTGAAATGCTTGCAGCACACCGCGAAGCTCCGATCGCGGACGCTTGGCGCCACGGGCGACCATCGCGACGCGCCCGCTCGTCTGCGTGAACGTCTCCGCGATCAGGCTCGTCTCGCGGTACGCGTAGGTATGCAGGACGAAGGCCAGCTCGTCATCGCGGCGATCGCGAACCTGCCTCATGCACTTGCGCGATGCCGGGTCACGCGGATACGCGTGGATCGGCATGCGTGTGGCCAGTATGGCTGGTGCATGGTCACCGGGAAGCTGAGCGTCAGTATCCAAGACGAGTGAGCATCGCATCGCTGTTCGACCAGCCGCTCTTCACGCGCACCCATACCTCGAGGAACACGCGCCCGCCGAAGAGCCCCTCCATTTCTGCGCGCGCCTGCGACGCGATGGCCTTCATCCTCGTTCCGTCCTTGCCGAGCAAGATTGCGCGCTGACTCGCCTTGTCGACAAACACCGTTGCGCGGATCCGCCGCAGGTCGCCCTCGTGCTCGAAGGTCTCGATCATGACCGCCGTCGAATAAGGAACTTCCTCACCTGATTGGCGAAAGATCTTCTCGCGAATGAATTCGGCGGCGAGGAAGCGCTCGTCGCGATCCGTCAGCGTGTCTTCTTTGTACAGCGCCGGACTCTCGGGCAGAAGTTCGGCAACGGCTCGAGTGAGCGCCGCCAGATCGATTGCGCGCTCCGCGGAGATCGGGATGATTGCCGCGAACTCGCGCAGCGCCGCGACTTCCGCGATGCGCGGCAACAGGCTGCGCTTGTCGTCCAGGGCGTCGATCTTGTTCAGTGCGACGATCACCGGCTTCGCCTCGGGCAGCAATGCGACGACTGCGCGGTCGGCCGCTGTGACGCGGGCGGCGTCGAGCACGAGCACCACGACGTCGACGTCGGCCAGCGCTTCCCGCACCGTACGATTGAGTCGCTCATTGAGCTTCGATGCACGCAGCGTCTGGAAGCCTGGCGTGTCGACGAAAATGAACTGCACGTTCGGCTCGCTGCGTACCCCAAGCACGCGGTGACGCGTTGTCTGCGGCTTGCGGGAGGTGATGCTGACGCGCGCGCCGACGAGCGCATTCAGGAGCGTGGACTTCCCCACCGACGGGCGACCGACGATCGCGACGTGCCCGCAACGATGAACGTCAGCCACCGGACCCGCGACGCACGGCTTTCGCTGCTGCGGCCATCGCCTGCTGTGCCGCGTCCTGCTCGGCGGTTCGCCGGCTCGTTCCGCTGCCGCGTGCCACGAGTGAGAGCTCGGGTATCCGGCACTCGACGACGAATTGCTGCGCATGCGCCTCGCCCGTGGTCGCAATGATCGCGTACTCGGGCACCGCGAGCCTCCGGGACTGCAGCCATTCCTGCAACAGCGTCTTCGGGTCCTTGCCGAGCATCGACGGATCGGCGTCGCGCAGGATATCCGCATAGACCGCGTCGATCGTGGTGCGCGCGGCCTCGAATCCCGCGTCGAGGAACACCGCGCCGAACACCGCTTCCATCGCATCAGCGAGGATCGAGGGCCGGTGCGCCCCGCCGCTGCGCAATTCGCCTTCGCCGAGTCGAATGGCGGCGCCCAGACCGAGGCGCCGCGCGACCTCGGATAGCGTGTCTCGATTGACGAGGTGCGCGCGCGCGCGGGACAGGTCGCCCTCGGGCAGTGCGGGAAAGCGCTCGTAGAGCGTCAACGCCACGACGCAGTTCAGGACGGCATCGCCGACGAACTCGAGCCTTTCGTTGTGCGGTACGCCGAAGCTGCGGTGCGTAAGGGCCTGGCGCAGGAGGCTCGGATCGCTGAAGGCGTGATCGATTGCGATCGGCGCTGGTTCGGTCGAGCGGTCAGTATTGTGAGCCAAGTTGCGACGAATTACGGAGCGTGGACCGGCAACGCCTCCGGGCCCCTAAGAAGGCGCCCGGGCGCCCGCTGCTTCCTGCAGCGCGCAAAGCGAGTGTCTAGCCTCGCGTCGAGCGCGCCTCGAACTCGAGGAGGATGCTTGCGTTTCCGATCATGTGCAGCACCTTTTGCCATGACAGCGAGGCGACGATCTGGTTGCCTTCGCGTCCGACGAGCACGTCGGATGACCGGACCGAATCGACGTAATCCGCGGACAGGCGCCGGTCCATCGCGCGCCGAATATCGGAAATGGTCGGATTCGGCACCTCGCTCAGCGTCTGGTCGAGGGCCTTCTGCACCGTGAAGAATTCGATGTACGAGGGGCCGACCCGGAAAGCGACCAGCGCAAAAATGATGATGACGATTGTCGTGAACAGGAAGCCTGTCATCGACAGCCCACGCTGGTTGCCCGCCATGCTGCCCCTCCACGTCACATCATTAGCGAATTCCGCTCCCGACGCGCTTGAACGCGAACGATGCGATGTCGTCCCAATTGAACCAGATGAAGAATGCACGGCCGCGGACGTGATCGTCCGGGACGAATCCCCAATAGCGGCTGTCGTCGCTGTTGTCGCGGTTGTCACCCATCATGAAGTAGTGACCCGACGGCACCCGGCATTTGAAGCCGCGCTCATTGTAGTCGCAATTTTCGCGCCCGGAGAACGGACGAACGTTGGAGGGATACACGGGCTGCGCCTGCACGTTGATGCCGATCGTATGCGCGCGCGCAGCGTCGCCGTCCGTGCGCTCGATGAACCGATCGAGCGTTTCGAAGCGCAGGCCTTCGAGATAACTGTAAGTCCCGTTCGGGTCCTGGGGCCACGGCGTGCCGTTCACGGTGAGGCGCTTGTCGCGGTACTCGACCACATCGCCCGCAACGCCGACGACCCGTTTGATGAAATCCTGCGAAGGATTGAGCGGGTACCGGAACACGACGACATCGCCGCGCTTCGGGTCGGCGATCGGAACGATCTTCTGCTCGATGATCGGCAGTCGTATGCCGTAGACGAACTTGTTCACGAGAATGAAGTCGCCGACCTCGAGCGTCGGACGCATCGAGGACGACGGGATCTTGAATGGCTCCGCGAGGAACGATCGCAGCAGGAAGACCACGAGGAGGACCGGGAAGAACGATTTGGAATACTCGACCCACACGGGGTCGCGTGCGCCTTCGCCGCGAGCACGGGCGAAGAACATCCGGTCCAGCAGCCAGACGACGCCCGTCACGGCCGTCAGAACGAACAGGATCAGGGCAAAGTTCATCGAGAATCAGGCTGGAAGGGGGTGATGCGAAAGCGCAGCCGGGGACGCGGGGGCGCGCATTGTCGCACGACGGTACGCACCGTCGGCTTGGGGCTCTGTCGCCGCGCCGGCGCGCGCGGACGTCCAGGACGCCGTGATGTCACTTCTCGCCGACTTGCAGGATCGCCAGGAAGGCCTCCTGGGGAATCTCGACGCTGCCGACCGATTTCATCCGCTTCTTGCCGGCCTTCTGCTTCTCGAGCAGCTTCTTCTTGCGCGTGATGTCGCCGCCATAGCATTTCGCGAGGACATTCTTGCGCATCGCCTTGATCGTCTCGCGCGAGATGATTTGCGCGCCGATCGCTGCCTGGACCGCAACGTCGAACATCTGGCGCGGGATCAGCGAGCGCATCTTCGCGACGACCTCCCGGCCGCGATAGATCGCGACCGAGCGATGCACCATTACCGACAGCGCATCGACCCGCTCGCCATTGATCAGGATGTCGAGCTTGACGACGTCTGCTGCGCGGAACTCCTTGAAGTCGTAGTCGAGCGATGCATAGCCGCGGGAGACGGACTTCAGCCGGTCGAAGAAGTCCATCACGACCTCCGCCATCGGCAATTCGTAGGTCAACAGCACCTGCCGCCCAACGTACTGCATGTTCTTCTGCGTGCCGCGCCGCTCGGTACACAGCGTCAAAACGGGCCCGACATACTCCTGCGGCATGAGGATGGTGGCGGTGATGATCGG
>JBKPOL010000031.1:0-8501 GCA_046733075.1 Pseudomonadota bacterium
GTGCGGCAGTCCGGCAAGAATTCGGCGGACATCCGCATGGTCGTCGATGCGCTCGATCTCTGCTACACGAAGACGCACGTGGATACGTTCGTCATCATCAGCGGCGATTCGGACTTCTCGCCGCTCGTCTCGAAACTGCGCGAGAACGCGAAGATCGTGATCGGCGTCGGCGTCAAGAACTCGTCATCGGATCTGCTGATCGCGAACTGCGACGAGTTCATCTACTACGACGACCTCGTGCGCGCGCAGAAGAAGGCGCCGGCGAGGAAGCGCGCGGCGAAGAGCGCTGCCGCGGGCGCGGCAGCGTCGGCTGCCGGCGCGCCGGCCGAAGCCGCGCCGAAGCGGACGGCCGACGAGGATCGCCGACCGGAAGCGCTCGAGCTCGCCGTCGGAACCGTCGAGGCGCTCATTGCCGAGCGCGACGACGAGGAGCGCATCTGGGGCTCGATGGTCAAGCAGGCGCTGCGCCGCCGCAAGCCCGGATTCAACGAATCGTTCTACGGCTACGGCTCGTTCAACGAACTGCTCGAGGACGCGGCATCGCACGGCATGCTGATGCTCGAACGCGACGAGAAGTCCGGCGGTTATCTCGTTCGTCTCGCGCCCGCCGAATAGCGCACCGGATCATCCGCCATGAGAAGTCCGGCGGCTATCTCGTGCGTCTCGCACCCGCCGAATAGCGCACCGGATCGCCCGCGATGCGCTACACCACCTTGACGCTGATATCGTAGAGTCCGTCGATGTGACCCTGCATGACGTCGCCCGCGACGACGGGTCCGACGTTCTCGGGCGTCCCGCAATAAATGATGTCGCCCGGAACGAGCTCGTAGTACTTCGACAGGTGCGACACCTGCTCGGCCACGTCCCAGATCATGTTCGCGAGGTCGCTCGACTGCTTCGTCTGGCCGTTCACCTTGAGCCAGATCGCGCCCTTTGTCAGGTGCCCAGTCTTGCTTGCCGGATGGAGGTGACTGATCACCGCGGAATGATCGAACGACTTGCCGATCTCCCACGGTTTCTTCTCGTTCCCCATCGCCTGCTGCAGGTCGCGCCGCGTCATGTCGAGGCCGAGCGCATAGCCGAATACGTGCTCCGTCGCGCTGCCGGCAGGAATGTCACGGCCGCCGCGGGCGATCGCCGCGACAAGCTCGACTTCATAGTGATAATTCTTGGTCACCGGCGGGTACGGGTGATCGATCGTCACGCCCTGGGGAACGAGCTGAATCGCATCGGTCGGCTTCTGGAAGAAGAACGGCGGCTCGCGATTCGGGTCGGAGCCCATCTCGCGCGAATGCGCCGCGTAATTGCGTCCCACGCAGTAGATGCGGCGCACCTGGAACTGCTGTGACGTCCCCAGCACGGGAATGAAGCTGCCTTCGCGCGCGAACAGCACTTCCCCTCGACCTTGAGCCTTTACGGGAAGGGCCCCGCCGGCGATCGCGCCTGCGCCGACCGCCGCCGATGTCTTCAACCATTTTCTGCGACGCTTATCCATCACATTCTCCTCTATCGGGTATCGGCCTGATGACGTCGGCTCACCGGTGGCCATGCTGTCCGCGCGTCTTCTGCGACGGCGCGGGAACGCTTCGCATCGGGCGTCGGCTTTGACGAGCGGCGCGGAAGGACCACGCTGCCGCCGCTTGCACGAATCCTGTTCGCCAGTGCGCGCGCATCGCGCGGTGCCTTCACCTTGACGTCGTTGTCAAAGTAGCAGAAAACGTCCCGTCCGGTGCACGCGCCCGGCGCGTCTGCCGTAATGCAGCGTGCACCAGCAGTCTGCGATCCTTGGCTCCATGCGATCAAGCGATCGCGCCATCGGTCGAGCGCGGCGCTGCCATAGCCGCTGACGTAAAGCTTCTTGTCGCCGTGCAGGCGCACGTAGACGAAGTCAGCCGTCACGTCTTCGGCATACGGCCACTTGCCGGCGGTATCCGCCACGACGAGGGCCACGTTCTGCGCGCGCAGCAGGGCAACGAACGCGTCGTCGACGAACGTCTCGTGGCGAACTTCGAGCGCGTGGCGCAGCGGGCGACAACGTCCGAACGCAAGCCGTGCGCGTCCCTTGACCTTGTCGTTGCGCCTGCGGGCGAGTGCAGCTGCCTCGTCGGTGTCCCGGGGCAATGAGCCCAGGAATTGTGCGAGACGCTCGTGATTGAAGCGCAGCATCGGCGGCAGCTGCCAGAGGATCGGGCCGAGCTTTTCGCCGAGGTTCGCAACGCCGGATGCGAAGAAGTTCGCCAGCGCCTGCTCGCTGTCCTTGAGCTTCAGCATGTGCGTGATGAACCGCGGTCCCTTAACGCTGAACAAGAAATTGTCCGGCGTTTCATCGTGCCATCGCGCGTAGTGCTCGGGCCGTTGCAGCGAGTAGAACGAGCCGTTGATCTCGATCGTCGAGAAGCGGCGCGACGCATACTCGAGCTCGCGCCGCTGCGCGAGTCCGACCGGGTAGAACGTGCCGCGCCACGGCGCGTAGCGCCATCCCGAGATGCCGACGCGTATCGCCCCGGTGCAGGGCGCATCGCGCGCCGTCGCACCGTCACTCGCTTCCACGTGCACGGCAGAGTTCATCACAGGCTCGACAGGCTTCTGCAAAGCCCCCGACCAGCTCCACGAGCCGCGCACCTCGGTCCGGCCAGTGCGCAAGTCTCGATCGAGCGGCTCCGTTTACGCGCGCCGATAGATCTCCGCGCCACCCTTCACGAATTCGACCGCCTTCGCCTCCATGCCTTTCGCAAGCGCATCGGCCTCCGCCACCCCCTGCTTCGCCGCATACTCGCGCACATCCTGCGTGATCTTCATCGAGCAGAAATGAGGACCGCACATCGAGCAGAAGTGCGCGAGCTTCGCGCCGTGCTGCGGCAGCGTCTCGTCGTGGAACTCGCGCGCCTTGTCGGGATCGAGTCCGAGATTGAACTGGTCCTCCCAGCGAAACTCGAAGCGCGCCTTGGATAGCGCGTTGTCGCGCAGCTGCGCGCCTGGATGGCCCTTCGCGAGATCGGCCGCGTGAGCGGCGAGCTTGTACGCCATGATCCCGTCCTTGACGTCCGCCTTGTTCGGCAAGCCGAGATGCTCCTTCGGCGTCACGTAACAGAGCATGGCCGTGCCATACCAGCCGATCATCGCCGCGCCGATTGCGCTCGTAATGTGGTCGTAGCCGGGCGCGATGTCGGTCGTGAGCGGTCCGAGCGTGTAGAACGGCGCCTCGCCGCAGAGCCGCAGCTGCTCGTCCATGTTGTGCTTGATCATGTGCATGGGCACATGTCCGGGCCCTTCGATCATCACCTGCACGTCGTGCTGCCACGCGATCTGCGTGAGCTCGCCGAGCGTCGCAAGCTCGCCCATCTGCGCGTCGTCGTTCGCATCGTGAATCGAGCCCGGTCGCAAGCCGTCGCCGAGCGAGAAGGCGACGTCGTAGGCCTTCATGATTTCGCAGATCTCGGCGAAGCGGGTGTACAGGAAGCTCTCGCGATGATGCGCGAGGCACCACTTCGCCATGATCGAGCCGCCGCGCGATACGATGCCCGTCATCCGCTTCGCCGTGAGGGGGATGTAGCGCAGCAGCACGCCGGCGTGGATCGTGAAGTAGTCGACGCCCTGCTCGGCCTGCTCGATCAGCGTGTCCCGATACACTTCCCAGGTCAGGTCCTCTGCCTTGCCGTCGACCTTCTCGAGCGCCTGGTAGATCGGCACCGTTCCGATCGGCACCGGCGAATTGCGGATGATCCACTCGCGCGTTTCGTGGATGTTCTTGCCGGTAGAGAGATCCATCACCGTATCCGCGCCCCAGCGAATCGCCCAGGTCATCTTCTCGACTTCCTCGCCGATCGACGACGACACGGCGGAGTTGCCGATGTTCGCGTTGATCTTGACGAGGAAGTTGCGGCCGATGATCATCGGCTCGCTTTCCGGATGGTTGATGTTGCTCGGGATGATCGCGCGGCCGCGCGCCACCTCGTCCCGCACGAACTCCGGCGTGATCGTCGCCGGAATGCTGGCGCCGAAGCTCTGCCCCTGATGCTGCCGTCGCAGGCTTTCGGGCATCCGCGCGAGCGTCTCTTCGCGGAGCTGGTTCTCACGGATGGCGATGAATTCCATCTCGGGCGTGACCACGCCGCGTCGCGCATAGTGCATCTGCGTGACGTTCGCCCCGTGCCGTGCCCGACGGGGAGGTCGTCGCAGATCGAAGCGAAGGCCAGCGAGCGACGGCTCGGCGAGCCGCGCGCGACCATAGGCGGACGTTGGCGCGTCGAGCAGCGTCGAGTCGTCCCGCTCGTCGATCCAGTGCGCGCGAAGTGCGGGCAATCCGCACCGGATGTCGATCCTCGCCTCGGGATCGGTATACGGCCCTGACGTGTCGTACACCGCGAGCGGCGGGTTGGTTTCCGCGCCGAACGACGCCGGCGTATCCGTCTGTGCAATCTCGCGCATTGGCACGCGCACGTCCGGACGTGAGCCCTCGACGTAGATCTTGCGGGACGCGGGAAGGGGTGCGATCGCGGCGGAATCGACTTTCGCGTCGCGGGCGAAGAACTGGTCGTTGGCGTTCATCGTGCTCCTCGTCGCCTTGCGTAGAGGAGCGGTGGACGACCCACGCTTCCCTGCGCCGGCATTATCCGAACAGGTTCCAAGGGTGTTCTCTCACCAACCCAAGCCTCCTGGCCTCGGGAAGGACCCCTAGCGTTCCGTCAGTTTACGCCGATCCCCGTTGGTTCAATATCAAGAATGGACTACGCTCCGTTCCCGATGGACATCCCGTCCCTTTGCGTGCAATGCGGCGCTGCGCTGCCCGCGCAGGCGCGCTTCTGCCCGCAATGCGGCGCACGCGTCGCCGCGCTGGCGAGCGCGACGGTTCCCGCATCGAAGGCGTCTGGCGAGCGGCGGCAGGTCGCTATCCTCTTTGCGGATCTGTCCGGCTACACCCGCCTTTCCCGCACGCAGGATCCGGAGGAAACGCACACGTTGCTCACGCGTTACTTCGAACTCGTCGACGTGGTGATCGAGGAGTTCGGAGGGACGATCGACAAGCACATCGGGGATGCGGTGATGGGCGTCTTCGGCGCACCGATCGCCTACGGCAATGACGTCGAGCGAGCCATGCGGGCGGCAGTCTCGATTCACGAAGGCATGGCGCGATTGTCGGCCGAAACCGGTGTCGTCCTCGGCACCCACATCGGCATCGCCAGCGGCGAAGTCGTCGCCGGTGAAACGGGCAGCGTCGCGCGACACGACTACACGGTGACGGGTGATGCGGTGAATCTCGCCGCGCGCCTCACGGATCTCGCGTCCACCGGTGAGACAGTCGTATCGACCGAGGTTCACCTTGCGAGCACGGCGTTCGCCGCAACCGCTCCGCTCGGCAGCGTCCCGATCCGCGGTCTCGCCGAACCCGTTCGCGCATTCAAGCTGACGGCGCTCCATGCCCGTGCGGCGGGCGCGCCGCTTGTCGGGCGCGACGCGCAGCGGCAGCGCTTTTCCGCGCTCATTGCGGACGCCGCACGTTCGGGCACCGGCGCAATCGCACTGCTTCGCGGGGATCCCGGCATGGGCAAGTCGCGATTGGCGGAAGCACTGCTCGCCGACGCGACCGCCGCCGGCGTCCAGTGTCACGCTTCGGCGGTGCTCGATTTCGGCGTCGCTCGCGGGCAGGACGCGATGCAGGCGCTCGTCGCGAGTCTGCTCGACGTGCGCGCGACCGACTCCGAAGTGTCAAGATGCAGCGCGCTGCAGCAGGCGGTCGCAGACGGCCGCGCCGAGTCGGACGACGAGCCGTACCTCGCCGATCTGCTGATGCTGCCGCAGCGCACCGGCTCGCTCTACGATGCGATCGACGCGGAAGCCCGTCGTGCCGGCAAGCTGCGCGCATTGGCGAGCGTCGTCGAGCGGGCGGCGCGCGCGCAGCCGTGCATGCTGCTCGTCGATGACGTGCACTGGGGATCCGAATGGGTGCTCGCCTGTCTTCGCGAGCTTGCGCCCCTGGTTACGCGTGCGCCCGTCGCGCTGACGATGACGACGCGCCGCGACGGCGACCCGATCACCGGCCGGTGGCCGGACGAGACTGTCGTACGTTTCGACCTGACACCGCTTGCGCACGAGGATGCACTCGCGCTCGCGCGCCTGCATCTTTCCTCGACGCCCGACATCGCACAGCGTTGCGTCGAACGCGCCCAGGGCAATCCGCTCTTCCTCATGCAACTGCTGCGAAACGGCTCCGACGAGGAGGCGATTCCGGCCACGATCCAGAGCGTCGTTCTCGCGCGCCTCGATCGCCTGTCTTCGAAGGACAAGGCGGCCATGCAAGCGGCAGCCGTAGTGGGCCTGCGCTTTCCGATCGAGCTCCTGCGGCACCTCGTCGATGACGCGCTCTACGAGCCGACGAACCCGGTGGCCCGCGATCTGCTGCGCCACGACCAGCGCGATCCGCGCTTCGTGCTGTTCACGCATGCGCTGATCCGCGATGGCGCGTACGCATCGCTTCTCCATGCGTCGCGCCGTGCACTGCATGTCAAGGCCGCGCATTGGTACGAGACGCGCGACCCGACCCTGTCTGCGCAGCATCTCGACCGCGCCGACGATCCGCGCGCGCCGGAAGCGTATCTCACGGCCGCGCGGGCGGAAACGGCTGCCATGCGTACCGAGACGGCGCTGGCACTTGCCGCGCGAGGCGGTGAGCTTGCAGCGGAGCCCGAAGTCCGTTTCGCGCTCGCGACGCTCGTCGGCGAACTGCACGCGGAACTCGGTCGCGCGCGTGAGTCGATCAGCGCGTTCGAGCATGCACTCTCGGTCGCCACTGATGCACGGCAGCGTGCCACGGCGTGGATCGGCATCGCTTCGGGACACCGGATGGAAAGTGGCGTGCCTCAGGGTCTGGCGGCGCTCGATGCGGCGGAAGCGCACGCAGCTGGCAGCGCACTCGTGCGGGAGCGAGCGCGGATCGCCTATCTGCGGGGCAGTCTGCATTTCGCTGCGGGGAACGCAGCCGAGTGCCGCAGGTATCACGAGCAGGCGCGTGAATTGGCGCGCGCCGCCGGCGACGCGGAGTGCGAGGCGCAGGCCCTTTCCGGACTTGCCGATGCGCTCTATGCGCAAGGCAAGCTGCGCTCCGCACACTCGGCCTTCATCCGCTGTCTGGATATTTGCGAGCGCCTGGGCCTCACGCGCTTTTCGCTGATGAACCATTGCATGGTCGCCATCATCGACGCCCTTCTCGCCGAGATGGATCAGGCGATCGCGCGCCTCGATCGCGCGCGCGGCATCGCCCGGGACGTCCGTTACCGCTTCGCGGAGGCGATGTGCGATGAGGTCGCCGGATGGGTGCTCGTGCTGGCAGGACGCTATCAGGACGCGGTCGAGCCGGTCACGCGGGGCATTCCCATCGCGCGCGCGGCCGGAGCGCGACGCTTCGAGCCCGTCCTGCTCGCCGCACTGGCGCGGATCCGTGCTTTCGAGGGCGCGGTCGACGCAGCGCGTGCCTGCGTGCGCGACGCCTGGCTGGTTAGCGAGGACGTCGGCCACCGATTTGCGGGGCCGCTCGTGCTCGCCGAAATGGCCGCCACGGCGGCAAACGAGGCCGAGCGCGACGAGGCACTCGCAAAGGGCGAGCGATTGCTTCGCGACGGTTGCATATCGCACTGCTACGTCGGCTTCTATCAATCCGCGATCGAAGTTTCGCTGGCCGCCCACAAGTGGGAAGCCGCCGAACGCTACGCGCAACTGCTCGAGGATTACGCGCGCGATGAACGGCTGCCGCTCATCGAGTTCGTCGTAGCGCGAGGACGTGCGCTTGCCGCGGCAGGACAGGGACGCGCCGACCGCGACGCGCTCGAGCGTTGCCGGGCGACGGCGCGTGCGTTGAAGGTGCCCGCATACGGAAGCGCGCTGGACGCCGCCGTCGCGTCGCTGGCTACGGCGCCTTAATCGTCGCCGGCGCGGCGGTCGCTGCGACCCGGGACCCGCGGACTGCGTGCAACGAGCATCAGAAAGCCGAGCACAACGAGCATGAACGGAACGATGTAGCGCCAATGCGTTCCGTAGCGATCGTGCACGAACCATCCCAGGCCGATGGCGATCAGGAACGGTCCAACGACGATGGAGTTCTTGTTGATGCCGTCGATCGCCATCACTGCAACCCCCGCTGCGATGAACGCGAGCGAGATGACCCAGTCGATGTCGGGAAAGAGCCGGAACTCCCACAGCAGCCACCCGAGTCCGACGGCGATCAGCGTAACGGGCAGCGCAGCGTCTCTCATCACGTCGGCTCAGTGCTCATCTCGCGTTGCTCGATGACGTCGATCGATCCGCGCGCGCGGCCCACGGCGCCCCGCCGCCATGACGGTGCGCGGCGACCCGCTGGTGAGTTGCTCCGAAATAGATGCAGGCCACGGGCGTAATGTACAGCGTCGGGAGTTGGGGTCGTTCCCGACGGCGGTCGACGGAATGACGCGAACGGCGGGAAGCTTTGCTCGGGCACGGAAAACGACCCGTCGATCGGCGCTACCTGGTTG
>JBKPOL010000032.1:0-6234 GCA_046733075.1 Pseudomonadota bacterium
ATACCGCACCGTCGGGAATCCTCGCGAACGTCGGCCCGCACTGAATGCGCGTAGCCGACGAGAAGGCCCACGAGAAGCGTGCCGACGCTGGTGCCGAGCGGGATGCGCAGCGCACCCAGCGGGATGACGAACAGGACACCCAGGATCGCGCCGGCGACGATGCCGAGCGCAAGCGCAACGAAGTCCGTCGTGTCCGACGGAAGTACCGTCTTCCCGATCTCGTTCGCGGCGCGTACGACCGCGTGCTCGGGTCCGGTGAGGCGAACGACGTCCGCGCGCTCGACCGTCGTGCCGGGCGCGACGGGAATGTCCTGGCCTGTGCGCACGATGGCGCGGAGGAACACGCTGCGCGGTGATAAATCCGACGCCGCGATCTCGGCGATCGTCTTGCCGACAACCGCCTTGCTGGTGACGAACACCTCGTACGTCGCCGTCGGCACGTCGAGCGTGGCGCGATCGTCCACCTCGTGGGCAGCGCCGGGGCGGATGATCTCGGTGAGCACCTCGCGCCGTGCGGCAAGTGCAACCACGTCGCCGACTTCGACGATAGTGTCTGGCAGGCTAACCGGCTCGATCGCTGCGTTGCCGCTGCTTGCAAGGGGGTACCCTTGGTGCGCACCGCCGCCTTGCGCTCGGCCCGACCAGCGGCGCCATACCACTACCGTTCACTACCGCTTCCCCCGTTACAGTCCACTAGAGTTAATCACCGTCATATCCTGATTCATGTGCTGCATCGCAACCCACGTGTTCATTGCCAATGCCCGTGCCGGCCGCAAGCCGATTGCGGCGCGACAACGGACAAGATGGGCGGCAGTAGCGGTCCGACCTATTTGCGCGATGCCCCCTTTGAGGCCTCGTACGCTTGCCGGTAGCCGCGCGCGATCGCGCGCACCGCCCGACCGATGTCGTCGTAGACGTGATCGTCGAGGTTCGCGAACGAAATGCGCACCGACCAATCCGGAGCCGCAAAGCCGCTGCCGTTCAGCAGCACGATGCCGTGGTCCGCGGCCAGCCTAAACACGATGTCGAGCGGATGCACGTTCTTCTTCATCCACTTCACGATGTCCTCGCCGAGATGCTTGCGGGCGAAGAACTCGAAGTCGATGAGGCCGTAGTAGTAGTCGAAGAACTCGTTCGGTGGGACCTCGAGGTCCAGCCCCTCGAGCGTGGCCGTGACCCGCTTCTTGACGATGCCGATGCACGCCTTCTGATAGTCCTTCTTCTCGTCCATCAGCTCGGAGAGCGAGAACAGGCTCATCATGACCTGCTGCGGAAGCGAGAGGCCCGCGGTGTGATTCAGCGCGACGTCGCGGCTGTCCGCCACGATGCGGTCGATGAACGCAAACTTGCGCGGTTCCAGCGTGAGGCCGCCGTAGCGCTTGTCGAGGAGCTTCTTGATGGGCTCGGGATGCTTCGCGATCATCTCGTCGAAGATATTGTCCTCGTGGACCACGACGGTGCCCAAGCGCCAGCCCGTGCAGCCGAAGTATTTGCTGTACGAGTAAACGCCGATGGTGTTCTTCGGGTACGCCCCGAGCAGCGAACGAAAGCCCGGCACGAAGGTGCCATAGACGTCGTCGGTCAGCAGTATGAGATCAGGCCGCTTCTTCAGCACATCGCCGATCTTCTTGATCGTCTCGGGTGATAGCGCCATGGCGGGCGGGTTGCTCGGGTTGACGATGAAGAACGCCTTGACCTTGGGGTCGAGGAGCTTCTTCAGCTCTTCCTCCGGATACTGGAACCGATGCTCCTGCGTAGCGTGCACCTCGACGAAGTTGAGGTCGTAGTCCTCCAGGTGCGCCATCTCGAGGTAAGGCGTGAAGATCGGTACGCCCAGCGCTATCGTGTCGCCGGGGTTGAGGAGCCGGTTGCTCTTCAGAGACTTGAAGATGTAGCACATGGCGGCGGTGCCGCCCTCGACCGCGTAGATCTTGAACTGGCCCTTTGGCCGCGGGTTACCGCACATCGCCCATTGGAGGTATTCGTGCACGATCTGCTCGTTGTGCACGAGCATCCGGTCAGGCACCGGATAGTGATCGCCGATGATCGAATCGACGAGCTCGTGCACGAACTTGTCGGGATCGAAGCCGAATTTGTTGACAGCCCACGGCACCATTCGCTGCAGGAAGGGCGCACCCGGCATGTCGCCGTGCTTCGTAAGCCAAGCCTCGAGGCGACCGGCAATGCCCGGTGCCTTCGGCATGCCGCCCACGCCGGGCGGCAGCTCGAGCACGCGCTTGCTCTCGGTGATCGCGAACTGCCCGAGCAGGAAAAACCCTTCGCGTGGCTCGGTGGCGATCCAATTCGGATTGCCGCGGCCAGCGTTCAAATACGACAGGGACGATTCTTGCGCGGACTTCGATGCCACCTTGGCGACGAAATCCTTGATCTCGAACGGTCCGAGCTTCTCGTACTTGGTGAGGTCCAGATCATCCAGTGCCATCGATGTCTCCTAAACGAGCCAGCCGCTGTCGGCGGTCGGCATGATGAACTCGGTCGCGGTGGAGCAGCGCAGAGAACCGCCTACGACAGCAGCATGATGATGACCATGCCCCAGATCGTGAGCAGCGTATTGCCCACCGCGTAGGTGACCGTGTAGCCGAGCGCGGGTATCTGGCTTTTCGCCTGGTCGCAGACCAGCCCGAGCGACGCGGTCGTCGTGCGCGACCCGGAAACGATGCCGAGGTTGAGCGCATCGTGGAACCGGAACACGTACTTGGCGACGAACATGCCGAGAATCAGCGGCACCGTGGTCGCGAGCGCGCCCCACAGGAAAAGCCCGATGCCCTGCGTCTTCAGGCCGTTCACGAAGCCCGGCCCGGCGGAAATGCCGACGATCGCGATGAAGATATTGAGGCCCACCGAATTCATGAACCACACGGTGGGTGTCGGGATACGCCCGAAGGCGGGCCGCACCGATCGCAGCCAGCCGCCGATGATCCCGGCGATCAGCGCACCCCCAGCGGTCGACAGCGTGAGGGGCACTCCGGCTATCTTCACGACCAGCGCGCCAATCAGCCCGCCGATGACGATCGCCGCACCGACGAACGCCATGTCGGTGATGTCAGTCGGTCGGTCGGCGACGCCGAGCAGCTTGGTCACGGAAGCAGTGTCCTGCGTACGGCCGACGACCGTCAGCAGGTCGCCGCGGTTGATCTTGGTACTCGCAAGAATCGGAATGTCGGTCGCGGTTGCGCCGCGCGTGATCTTGCGCAGGAAAACGCCACGCGCGCTCGGGAGCTGCGCCAGTTCGGCGAGCGTCTTGCCGTCGACCTCCTTGTTCGTCACCAGAACGTCGACGCCCTCTACCGGCACTGCGAGCAGCTCCTTGTCCTCGACTTCGACCGCGTTCTGCAAGACCCTAAGCAGCACTTCGCGCTCACCCGCCACTGCGACGACGTCGCCTGCCTTAAGCACCGTGTCGGCCGTCGCGTCGATGATCTCGCCGCCCCGGCGGATCCGTTGCACGAAGATACGCGCGTCGGGCACCATCGACTCGATTTCCGCCGTGCGCAGCCCCACGGCCTTGCCACCCGGCTGCACCTTGTATGCGCGCAGCACCCAGCGGTACCAGGCATACCCTGCCCCGCCTACATCCTTCCTGCCGCCACCGAATTTCTCCTCGTAGTCCTTGCAGGCGGCGACGAGGTTGATGCCGAGCAGCTTGGGGCCGAGCACGGCGATCACGATCGCCGAGCCCATGGTGCCGAACATGTAGGAGACCGCGTACGCGACCGGCATCGAGTCGATCAGGGCCTTGGCCTTGTCGGCCTCCAGGCCCAGTCGATTGATCGCGTCGGTCGAGAGACCCATCGCGGCGGAGATCGTCTGCGACCCGGAGTAGAGCCCGGCCGCGTAACCGAGATCGTAGCCGGCGAATTTCGCGATGAGTACGCACGCCGCGAGGCTGAACACGCACTGGACTACAGAAAATACGGCCTGCGGCACCCCATCCCTGGCGATGCCGCGCACGAACTGCGGCCCGACGCCATAGCCGACGGCGAACAGGAACATCAGGAACGAAAACGCCTTGAGCGGCTGGTTGATCGTGATGCCGATCTGGCCGATCACGACGCCCGCGATCAGCGTGGCGGTGACCGACCCCAGGCCGATGCCCTTGAAGGTAAACTTTCCGAAGTAGTACCCGAAGGCCAGTGCAAGAAAGATGGCGATCTCGGGGTATTGCTTGAGTGTGGCGAAAAGCCAATCGATCACAAGGGCCTCCGTTGGGCGTTTGTTTGTCGGAGTGGTCTAGCGGTCCTTGGCCATACTTTTGCGTGCGGCAAGTGCCGAGGGTTTGAGCAGCTCCAGCCCCTTCGTCGCGTTGAAGCCGTGGATCTCCTTGACGTCGAGCTTGCGCATGAACGCGATCGTCTCCGGTGTGACGACCTGACCCGGCACCATGATCGGGAAGCCCGGCGGATAGGGGATCACGAACTTCGCCGACACGAGCTCGGGACCGTTCTTCAGGCGCTCGTCGATCGTCTTGTCGTTCAGCTTCAGGTACTCGCACGATGCCGCGTCGTACGCCATGTAGTACGCGGCGCGCATGTGCCCCTCCGGTGTGACGCTCTTTGCGTCGTCGCGGAACGCGTCGTGGAAGCGGCTGAAGTTCGGCAGGTCGGGCACATCGGTCACCAGGGACTTCACGCGCGCTGCGAATGTCTCACGCTCGGATTCGCCGCCCTCGGCAAGGCGCTTATCGATGTTGCGCGACATGTCGGAGAGCGCCTTGATGAGGTGCGCCATGTCGCTGCGCGTGTTGTTGATGTTGATCTGCACCAGCACGCTGTTGCGCGAGGTCTTGTTGATCTGGATGTCGTACTCGTTCGCAAGGAGCGCCTTGAACTGGGACCCGTCGTAGCCCGCGTTGCCGCACAGCAGCGTGATGCGGG
The DNA here is from genome assembly GCA_046733075.1 of Pseudomonadota bacterium. Lineage (GTDB taxonomy): Bacteria > Pseudomonadota > Gammaproteobacteria > Burkholderiales > Casimicrobiaceae > VBCG01. Next base: position 4,896 of record JBKPOL010000032.1, read on the forward strand.
TCGGATCGAGGAAGAACTCATCCTCGCGCAACGCCTTCGCCGTCTTCGCGATCGTCCAGCCGGGCGCGCCGTAGTCCTGGAACTCCGAGCGACGGTACTCGGCGGGGATCATCTCCGCCGGCGTCGCCGCACGGAAATATTTCGAGATCAGCGGATGGCCGTTGATCTCGCGCCGGATCTCGATCGCGAGCTGGATGGCGCGCTGCACGAGCTCGTAGCCTTCGAGCTCCACCTGCCGACGCGCGAGATCGAGTGACGCGATGATTTGCAGGTTCGGTGAGGTCGATGTGTGGGTGAAGAACGCTTCCTTGAACGGAGCCTCGATCGCGGCGAAGTCCTGGTCCGCCACGACGATGATCGAGCCCTGGCGCAGCGCCGACATGGATTTGTGGACCGAGTCGGACTCGTACACGCGAATGCGCGCCTTCCTGGGATCGGGCAGCAGCTCCTTGTCGACGAGCTTGGCCGCGTCGAGCTTGGCCACCTCCGCCTGGTGTTTCTCGTAGCGCTGCTGATACGCCGGGTCGCGGAACATCTCCTTGAGCTTCGCCGCGGCGCCCATCGCCGTGCGCCCACGCAGGAATGGCGAGAAGCGGGCGTAGCCGAACCACGCCTCGTCCCACAGGAAGATCAGGTCGGGTTTGATGGCGAGGCACTCGAGCATCGTGCGCTCGACATTCGCGACGTGGCCGTCGAACGTGCAGTTCGTAAGCACCAGCATCTTCGCGCGATCGAGCTTGCCTTCGGCCTTGAGCTGCAGCAGCGCTTCCTTGATCGGCCTGATCGCGAGGCTCCCATACATCGAGTATTGCGTCAGCGGGAAGGCGTCTATGTAAAGCGGCTGCGCGCCCGCGAGCACGATGCCGTAGTGATGCGACTTGTGGCAGTCGCGGTCGATGAGCACGATGTCGCCCGGCGTGAGCAGCGCCTGGTGGATGATCTTGTTCGACGTCGACGTGCCATTGGTCACGAAGAATGTGCGATCGCCACCGTACGCGCGGGCGGCTTTGTCCTGTGCGACTTTGATGTTGCCCGTCGGCTCGAGGAGGCTGTCGAGGCCACCCGTGGTAGCCGAGGATTCGGCGAGGAACAGGTTCGTTCCGTAGAACTCGCCCATGTCACGGATCCAGTTCGACTTGAAGATCGACTTGCCGCGCGCGACCGGCAGCGCGTGGAACGTACCGATGGGACGCGCCGCATACTTCTTGAGGTTGTCGAAGTACGGCGTCTCGTAGCGGTCCTTGATGCCGTCAAGGATCGCAAGATGGATCTCCATCGGCTCCTCGACGCCGTAGAACACGCGGCGAATCAGGCTCGAATCATCTGCACCGGCGAGCTT
>JBKPOL010000033.1:0-4661 GCA_046733075.1 Pseudomonadota bacterium
GCATCGGGCACGCTCGCGCAGATCATTCCGCCGTCGCTCGTGCTGATCATCATGGCCGACCAGCTCGGCCGTTCCGTAGGCGACATGTATGCCGGCGCGTTCATCCCCGGCCTCGTTCTCGCCGGGCTCTACGCCGTTTACACGCTTGGCATCACCATCGTGAAGCCGAACTGGGCGCCTGCCCTACCCGCCGAGGCGCGGACGCTTCGCGAGCCGGATGGCACGAGCGGGGTCCGCTCGCTGATCGTGCTCGTCGTGATCGCGGCGATCTCCGCCGTCGTGTATGCGAAGCTGCGAATGGCGGACTCCCCGCTCGATGAAACGCTGGTCATTGCGACGAGCGTCGGCACCGGCGTCGCCTTTTTCGCGGCCGTGCTGAACCGCCTGCTGAAGTTCAATCTGCTGTCGCGGATTGCCGAACGTGTGGTGTTCGTGCTGATCCCTCCGCTGGCGCTGATCTTCCTTGTGCTCGGCACCATCTTCCTCGGAGTGGCGACGCCGACCGAAGGCGGGGCCATGGGCGCAACGGGGGCGCTCATCATGGCCGTTGCGCGCCGGCGCCTGAGCTGGAAGCTGCTCCGTCAGGCAATGGACACGACGGCCAAGCTTTCGACGTTCGTCGTGTTCATTCTCGTCGGGGCACGCGTGTTCAGCCTGACGTTCTACGGCGTCAACGGTCACGTGTGGGTCGAGCACCTCCTGACGAGCCTCCCTGGCGGTCAGCTGGGCTTCCTGATCGTCGTCAACATCCTTATCTTCCTGCTGGCGTTCTTCCTGGATTTCTTCGAGCTGTCGTTCATCATCATCCCGCTCGTCGGCCCCGTCGCGGACAAGCTCGGTATCGATCTCATCTGGTTCGGCGTGCTCCTCGGCGTGAACATGCAGACGTCGTTCATGCACCCGCCCTTCGGCTTCGCGCTCTTCTACCTGCGTAGCGTCGCGCCGGCGAAGGCGTACATGGACCGCGTGTCGAAGAGGATGATCGACGGCATCAGCACGGGTCAGATCTACTGGGGGGCCGTCCCCTTCGTGATGATTCAGGTGCTGATGATCGCGCTCGTCATCGCATTCCCGCAGATGGTGATGGTGTACAAGGCCGGCGAATCGAAGGTCGATCCCCGCCAGATCCAGATCATCGTGCCGGAGGAGGAGCCCGCCGGCGCTGGATCACCGGATGCCGGCAAGGGCGGCGCGTCGACACCCGGCGGACAGGAGCAGGAGGACGCCGAGAAGGCCATCGAGAAGGCGTTCGGCCCCGGCTCCGGCGAGCCGGAACAGAAGGGCGATACCAACGCGCCTGCGGCGCCCGAAGCTGCGCCTGCAGCTGCCGGGGCAGCTCCGGCTGCCGACGACGATCCCACCAAAGCGATGGAGCGCGCGCTACGCGAGCAGCAGACGCCGCAGCCCCCGAAGGATTCGCCGACACCGAAGTGAATGTCGGTTCCTGCGACGAGTTTAAAACAAGAGCCCCGCCCGAAGCGGGGCCGATGCGTTTGCTGTGTCCCCTCCGACCGAGTTAAAAACAAGAGCCCCGCCGAAGCGGGGGCGGATGCGTTTTACGGCGCAGCCCGCAGTTGCGAGTCGCAGTATCCGCTACGGTCGCCGACCAAGTCCCGAACTCGCTACTTGCTAGTGGCTTTCTGTTGCTGCTGCTGCGACACGCGCCCCGTCGCGATCATAAAGTTGTCGAAACGGTTCTCGGAGACCTGGAACCACGACACCTGGTCGGCGCGGAATGCCTTCCACGGCTCATAGATCTTCTTGAACTTGTCGTTCTTGGTTGCGATTTCCTCGTAGGTTTCCGACGTTGCCTTGTAGCAGGCGGCGAGGATTTCGTTTGAGAACGGCTGCAGTTTCACGCCCGCTGCGATCAGCTTCCGCAAAGCGGGCGGATTGAGCGCGTCGTACTTGGCCATCATGTCGACGTTCGCTTCATAGCACGCGCCTTCGAGGATCGCCTGATAGTCCTTCGGCAGGTCCTGGTAAGCCTTAATGTTGACGAACAGATCGAGCTCGGGCCCGCCTTCCCACCAGCCCGGGTAGTAGTAGTACTTCGCGACCTTGTAGAGGCCGAGCTTCTCGTCGTCGTACGGACCGACCCATTCGGCCGCGTCGATCGTACCCTTTTCGAGCGCCGGGTAGATGTCGCCGCCCGGGATCTGCTGAGGGATGACGCCGAGCTTTTGTAAAGGCAGGCCGCCCGTACCGCCGATCCGCATCTTCAGTCCCTTGAAGTCCGCGGCCGTCTTGATTTCCTTGCGGAAAAAGCCACCCATCTGCGCCCCGGTGTTGCCAGCCGGGAAGTTGATGATGTTGTAGTCCTTCAAGAAGTCGCGGACGAGCTGCAGACCGCCGCCGTGATACATCCAGGCGTTCTGCTGACGGCAGTTCATGCCGAAGGGAATCGCGCACGCAAACGCGAAGGTCGGATCCTTGCCGAAGAAGTAGTACGGCGCCGTATGCGCGCATTGGATCGTCGCGTTCTGCACGGCGTCCACGACGCCGAACGCGGGGACGATCTCGCCCCCTGCGAACACCTGGATCTGAAACTTGTTGTTGGTCGCGGCGGCAACGCGCTTGCTGATGGTTTCGGCGCCGCCGAAGATCGTGTCGAGGCTCTTGGGGAAGCTCGATGCGAGGCGCCATTTGACTTCGGGGGCTGCCTGCGCAAACGCCGGCGCCGAGGCTGCTGCCAGGATTCCCGCCAGGCCGGTGTGCTTGATGAAGGAACGACGTTCCATCCTGTCTCCTCGCTTTCGTATGCCGGCTGTGCCGACGATCGGTTTTCGGTATGGCGCTCGCTCGAGCCCCGTTTCCTACCCCATGCGGTCGCCCACGCGGTCAAGGGGGACGCCGACAAGTGAGCTTTCGATTTTAGCAGCCGCTAGGCGGGGACGCCGCCAGGCGGGACGCCGCTCGCGGCGCAGCATGCAGCAAAAATGGCGGGCAGGATGCAAGATCCCGACCCTGCAACCCACTTACGGTGCGCAACCTCCGCTCAACAACGAACGTTGGCGTGCGGCCGTTGACGTCATCAGGGCGCGAGCTTCCGCACGGCGTTGAACAGTGTCCAGGTCCATCCCGTCTGCCGCTCGAGTATCTTCGTGAACCGGATCAGATAGCGCGCGCTGCCCGTATCGAGCTCGATCATGCCGCCGGGCGTGAACCGGTCGTCGGGCCCGATGAGGCTGCGCTGCGACGCCTGGCGATTCTCCGGCGCCGCCGGCAGATAGATGCCGAAGAACGGACGATCGTAGTTTGCGCGCGCGGCCTGCTTCATTTCGACCGGCGCCGCCCAATTGCGCAACAGCACGCGCACAAGGCGCCGTGCGATGATTTCCACGCCGACCGTCATCTCGTCGACCTGCTGCCGCTGCATCCGGCGCACGACGCCGAGAATCCACACTCCCCCATCGTCGATCGCCAGGAGCTCGCCGAGCTTGGCCGGCGCTTCCTTGGCCGGGGCCTGCAGCCGGCAACCGCTTTCGCTTCGGTCGACCATCTTCCAGCGCGTGCCGCGGACCCGACGCTCGACGGACGCGGGATTGATGCCTGGATTGATGAGCGTAACTTCATCGAAGCTCGTCATCACGCCCGGTGTACGGGCCGCTTCGGGCAGGCGGTCGACTTCGGCGACCGCACGGGTCAGCGCGTAGAGCCCGCTCACGACGCGCACGTGCTCGTCCGCCGATTGCCGCGAAGCGCGCGGCGCATGCGCGATCGCCTCGGGACCGAACAGCGCGGCGAGTCGCATCAGCAAAAGCCGCTGCTCCCGCGACGGCAGATCGCCGGCGGCGGGCCGCTCGTCGTCCGTCTCGGGGAGCCAGCGCAACCGCTCGACGATTCGCGTGTACACGGGACCGGTGTCCACGTACATCACCCGGCCGCCAACCACGGGCTTGTCGCGGCGGCGCAGCCCCTGGGCCCCCGTCAAGTCCACATAGAACCCCGCACTGTCGCTTACCGTTTGCGACAGCGCGAGCGTTGGCGCCCAATCCTCGAGCTGGTTCGCGACCCATTCGACCTGGTCCGGCGTGAAGTTGCCCGAGTCGAGGCGCATCAGAAGGAGCATGTTGAGGTACACCTGCTCCACAAAGATGCCGGGCTTGGCAAACGATCCTGCGCCAAAGACCAGTTGCTCGCGCTGCCAGGAGCGCGCGCGTGCGAGCTCGTACACCTCGTGGAATTCCCGCCACTGCGCGGGTATCCAATGGCTGTAGCGAAACAGCCGGAATTTGCCGTCGAGGCCCCTGTAGTGCGCGAGTCGAACGAGCGCCCAGGGCAGGATCACTCGCCAGCGCCGATTCTCGACATGCGGAAATCCCGCCTGGAGCGCGGCGTTGTACGCGCTGACGAACCCCTTCACCAGATCGAACACCGCGTGCCACAAGCGTGATTCGACGGTCGAGCTCTTTTGATAATTGAGGGTGTACTGGCGTGTGAGGTCCCGCATGATCGGCTCGAGGCGGGCGTCGAGCTTCAGGAGGGCCTCCACTTGCGCCGCTGTCGCTTCATGCCCGCCCACCGGAAAGTTGGCGAGCAACTCTAGGGCCTGGCGCTGGATTTCCAGCACGTCGCCGACGGGCAGTCGCGCCATCCAGCGACCGATCTGCGTTGAGTTGCGAAGCGGATCGTTGAGGCGGCGCAGCCAGTCGACGATC
>JBKPOL010000034.1:0-8008 GCA_046733075.1 Pseudomonadota bacterium
TCCTGATTGGAGACGCGCAGCTTGTGATCCTTGTCCATCATTCGCTGGTAGAACGTAAGGCCGGGCGTGCAATGCGGGTGCTGCAGGTCCATCTCGCCGTGGAAGAAGTAAGCATCGCCCGCCTGGAACAGCCAACGGTCAGCCACTCTGACCGCAACCCCGGCGTGACCAAGCGTATGCCCGAGCAATGGCACGAGCACGATGTCGTCCGAAAGTCCCTCCAGCGAGCGCACCCGATTGAAGCCGAACCAGGAGTCGCCCTCGTCCGGTTGATAGACCCGCCAATTGCCGAGCGTGCTCCATTGCTGCGGGCGAAAACGCTGGCGATCCAGCCACGTCGCCTGTGCGAACGCGGCATCGCGCTCGGACTCCAGCATATGGACGATCGCGTTCGGAAAATCGTCGAGCCCACCGGCGTGGTCGAAGTCGAGGTGGGTGAGAACGATATGGCGGACGTCGGCCGGGTTGAAGCCCATGCGCCGGAGCTGCCGGCACGCAGTCATTTCCTCCCGGAACTCGGGGCTGACGAGATTCAGGAAGAACCGGCTGAGCCTCGACTGCGGATCGGCGACATCGCGCAGCCCGAGACCCGTATCGACCAGCACGAGATCGCCCGCTCCCTCGATCAGCAGGCAATGGTTCGTCAGATGACCGCGTTGCACGACGCTTTCGGGGCCGTCGTCCATCAGCTTGCCGCCGAGCGGACACGTGGAAATGCAGTTGAGGTGATGAACTCGCATCAAAGATCCTTCACGTTTTCCGGCTCGCTGTCCCTGCGAAAAGTGCGCCAACCCCTCCAGTTGGCTGCTCGGAACTGCAAGCACGAATGTGCGCATCCATCGAAGCGCTCGGGGGACCGCAGGGCAACTGCAGAGCCGGAGCAGACGTCCAACAGAAATGGCGCCACCGGATCTCTCGGTTGCGCAGGAAACCGCGCAGCCGAGGCAATCGTGCTTCCGCACATGCCCGCGATTCGTATGTCCCTCGCCGCTCCATTCCGCGGCAGATCAATTTCCGTGGGCGGTGAGCAAGCCACTCAGGCGACGCGAGTCAGAGCGTTTCGGACGACCCGCTCACGCTGACGGCAAGATATTCCTGCTCGTCCGCAAGAACTGCCCGCTTGCCGCGACCGTTGCGGCGCCCGGTGCCATGACACCGCCCATGTCGTCCGAAAATCCCGTAGGCGAAAGCCTCATGACGGCATCGAAGGGGAACCTTGGATTGGTTCGTGAACTCACTCCAGTTGCTGAAGGAGGTTGTGATGAATCGGTTGCTCAAGTGGCTCCTCATTGCCGGCGCGCTCGCCGGCGCGTTGTCCGGTTGCGCAACATACGACTACGGCTACGGCTATTCGCAGCCTTATTACGGTTACGATGTCTCGCCGTACACGTACGACTACGGCTATGGCTATCCGTACTACTACGGCTATTCGCCGGGTTATTACGTAGGTCCACCCGTGGTCGGCTTCGATTTCCGTCATCGCGACAACGATCGCCATGACCATCGGCACTGGGACCGCGACCACGGTAGTCACTGGAGTGCTGACGAGCGCTCTTCATCGAGCTGGAGCGGTGATCGTCGCTTGTCGGCGAACCGCGATGGCCGCACCCGAGGAACCGGGACGCCTGCGGGTACCGCCGAAGGTCGCACTAGCGGGCGGCTCGCAACCGAACCCGCGCCGGCGCCGCGAAACCTGGCTCCAACGTACCCGAGCCGGGGAGTGCAGATCGCCGCGGCACCGCGAGACAGCCAGCGCGGGCAGGTCGGTCAGGCCGGCACAACGCCGCCCCGAGGTTCACGCCGAGCAGCGTGAATGATCGTCGGCGAGCGATAGCACCACGGCGCGCGGCCAGCCATTCGCTGGTCCTGGCCGCGCTCGACCGCGCTAGCGCGCGCGTCAATCTGCAGGTAGACGATCACGAACTGGTCGCAACCCACCTCGATCGCGTCTACTGGCCGGCGATTTCCGGATCGCAGCCCGCGATCACCAAGCGCGACTACCTTCGCTATCTCGTCGGGGTGTCGGAGGCGATGCTTCCGCATATGCGCGACCGGCCGCTCACGCTGTTCCGCTGGCCCGAGGGCCTCGCCGGGCGTCGCGTGCTGGAGAAGCATTGGAAGATCACGCTGCCGCCGTTCGTCGAGCGGATCGACGTGTTCTCGGAGTCGAAAGGACTTCCCGACCAGTATCTGGTCTGCAACAACCTGGCGACGCTCCTATGGCTCGCCAATATGGGTACGCTCGAATTCCACACCTGGCACTCGCGTATCCGCGGCGGCGCGGACGTCTCGGATGCTCGAACGGATTTCGCTTCGACCGCCGATGCATTGCAGGCATCGCTCATCGAGTTGCCTGATTACGTGCTATTCGACATCGATCCGTTCATCTATAAAGGCGACGAGCCGAAGGGCAGGGAGCCGTCGTTCAACCTTGCCGCATTCGGCAAGGCAGTTGAAGTGGCGTCGTGGCTCAAGACCGTGCTCGACAGTCTCGGACTCGATGCGCTCGTCAAGACGTCGGGAAAGACGGGACTGCACGTCATCGTACCGATTCGCCGCACGCTGCGGTTCGACGCGGTGCGGGAGATCGCGCGCTTCATCAATGCGCACCTGATGCGCGAGCATCCCGAAGAAATCACGACGGACTGGTCGGTGCAGCGGCGCATCGGCAAGGTATTTCTCGACGCCAACATGAACGCGAGGGGCAAGTCCTTGACCGTACCGTATTCCCCACGCGGCCTTCCCGGCGCGCCCGTCTCGCTCCCGCTTCAGTGGCGTCAATTGAAGGGCATCGACCCGGGAAAGTTGCGCCTGCCCACGACGCTGCCCCTGTTGCGCAAGCGGGGCGACCCGTGGACAGGCTGGATCGAGCGCAAGCAGGACCTTGCAGCAGCGCTCCAGTCGGCCTCTCTCCACGGCAACAGCGAAGCGCTGCAGCCGGCCACGCACGGCGGCCGCCGCGAACGTCGCACGCGTGGACGGGAAATCAGCGCACGCTCGAACTCCGCACGTCGTCAGGACCGTTGACGACACGGGCGCAACACGCCCTAGAATTGCCATGACCCGCCTCGCGGAGCTCGTCGAAACGTCCGCGCGCGTCGCAGCGACGCCGGGCCGCAACGCCAAGATCGCTGCAATGGCCGCGCTTCTCCGGAATGTCGCACCATCGGAAATCGCCATCGCCGTCGCGTACCTTTCAGGCGAAACGCGTCAGGGCAGGATCGGCATTGGCCCTATGCTGCTGCGCGACGCACGGCCTGGGGCGTTAATTGACTTACCGCCACTGACGCTTGACGACGTCGATGCGGCGCTCCGCCGGATGTCCGCGGCGGGCGGCGCTGGTTCGAGAACCGAGCGCACGCAAATCCTTTCCGAACTGCTCGCGCGCGCAACGCCACCCGAGCGAGACTTCCTGTATCGATTGATGCAGGGGGAAGTGCGGCAGGGCGCGCTCGAATCGCTGGTGATCGATGCCGTCGCTGCAGCCGCCGGCCTACCGGTGGCTATCGTGCATCGCGCGGCGATGGTTGCGCATGGCATCGTCGGCGTTGCTCATGCTGCGTTGACCGAAGGCGCCGCAGGCCTCGACCGATTCGCCGTCGTGCTGATGCAACCGGTCGCGCCGATGCTTTCGCAGCCCGCTGGCGATGTCGCAGAGGCGCTGCAAAGCCTCGGTACAGCCGCGTTCGAGTGGAAGCTCGACGGCGCACGCGTGCAGGTGCACAAGGCGGACGAAGACGTCCGCGTGTTCACACGGAACCGAAACGACGTGACCGCGTCCGCACCGGAGATCGTCGAAGCGGTCCGCGGCTTTGACACACGCGAATTGATTCTCGACGGTGAAGCGATTGCGTTGCAGGGAAACGGTGCGCCGCAGCCATTCCAGACGACGATGCGCCGCTTCGGGAGGACGGTTGATGTGCACGCGATGCGCTCATCGCTTCCGCTGTCGGTGTTCTTCTTCGACTGCCTGCGCCTTGAAGGCGATGCCCTGACGGGCGCTCCCGCAGCACAGCGCTTCGATGCGCTCGCGAACGCGGTGCCCCAAGACCTGCGGATGCCGCGGATCGTCACCGCCGAGTGCCACACCGCGGAGGCGTTCTACGACGACGCGCTCGCGCGCGGCCACGAAGGCGTGATGGCGAAGGCGCTGCAAGCCCCCTATGAGCCGGGAAAACGGTCCGCCTCGTGGCTGAAGGTGAAGCGCCTGCACACGCTCGATCTGGTGGTCCTCGCCGCGGAATGGGGCCACGGGCGCCGACGGGGTTCCCTGTCGAACCTCCATCTCGGCGCTCGCGACGATGCCGGCGAAGGCTTCGTGATGCTCGGCAAGACGTTCAAGGGAATGACCGACGAGATGCTCGCGTGGCAGACGACGCAACTGCTCGCCCGGCGGACGCGGCATGACGAATGGACCGTCCATGTACGTCCCGAACTCGTCGTCGAAGTCGCCTTCAATGACCTGCAGGCGAGCCCCCGTTACCCTGGCGGCCTCGCGTTGCGCTTCGCGCGCATTAAGCGCTATCGGCCGGACAAGACCGCTGCCGACGCGGATACGATGGCGACCGTGCGCGCGATCTACGAGGGTCAGCTGGCGCGAGGACCTTGACGTCGCGCGTCCCTACGTTGGGCCCGCGTGGTCCGCAGAACGTCACGCGTCCGTACGTTCCGCCGGCGTGCTCGGTAGAGCTACACGCATCCTTAACTCGCGTCGACGTGCTCCACGGAGCGCCGGCCCGCGCCCGCTAAAGCGACGGCGATGACGCCGACCACGGGAAGGATGAGCGCGTCGGGCGATCGCATCATCGACTGGAACGCTGCGCTCACCGCGCACCACAGCAACGGCACAATCCACAGCGCCCAGGGCGATCGATGCGCGAGCAGCAGCACACCGAGGGTTGCGGTGATGGTGGGATCCGGCGAAACGCCGAAGTATTCGGATTGCAGGAGGCTGCGCCCCGCGAGGAGTGCGACAGCCGGTTGCACGAAGACGGCGAAGAGCAGCACAAGGAACCCGATCCGTTGCCTCGCGCGTCTCCGCGAAGCGAAGGCGAGGCGCTGCCGGATGGTGCCAGTCCACAGCAGCAGGATCGCCTGAACCGCGAAGGCTGCCGCGAAATACGTTGCAGCCCAATTGATCGTCGCGTATCGCCGCAAATGGTATGCGAAGGCGACGAACAGCCACGTAACGGCGAGCAATCCGGCGACGGCGCGGCCCGAATGCGCACGGAAGGCCATGGCGATGATCACGACGCCGATGACGAGTCCTGCAAGCTGCAACGGCCAGACTTCGAGGTTGTAGAGCTCGTGGAGGCGAAAATACGTGCGCGGCGAAAACAACAGAAAGTTCGACAGCCGGTACGTCCACCACTCGGTCATCGGCTAAAGGCGTGCAACGTCGGCGGCCATGCGCCCGCGGAGCGCCTCGTCCGGCATCGGCCCGAACGCCGCCGCCATGTTCTCGCGAACGTGCGCGACACGCGTCGTCGCGGGAATGACGCAGGTGACGGCAGGGTGCGACACGATGAATTTAAGCAGCGCCTGCGCCCAGTTGGCGCAACCGATTTCGACAGCCCAGCCCGGCAGCGGGTGACGCATGACGCCGTCGATGAGCGCGCCCTGCTGGAACGGGCGATTGACCATCACGGCGATCCCTCGCTCGCGTGCGAGCGGGAGGATTCGCGCTTCGACGTCGCGATCGATCGGGTTGTAGCTAACCTGCACGAAGTCGATCGGTCGCGTGCGCATGATCTCCTCGACGTCCCTGTGCCTGCGGCCTTCGGACGTGGTTATTCCCACGTAGCGCAGACGGCCGGCGGACTTCATTGCAAGCAGCATCGGCAGATGCTCCTGCCACGACAACAGGTTGTGGACCTGCAACAGGTCGAAGCGCGAGACGCCCCAATGTCGTCGCGATTCCTCGACCTGCGCGGAACCGCGAGACGCTGAAGCGATCCACACCTTGTCGGCCGCGAAGAGCGCCTTCGGCATGCCGAGCCGCGCCAGGCCATAACCAACCACTTCCTGCGACGATCCGTACATCGGTGACGAGTCGATCACGCGGCCACCGGCGTCGAAGAAGGCGCGCATGACGTCGGTGCATGCATCGCGCGCGACGCGGTCGTCGCCGACGTTGAACGTGATCCAGGTTCCGAGCCCGACGACGGGCAACGCTTCTCCCGTCAATGGAACAGGACGCGTCATCGGTGTCGCGGCCGCGCCGGCCACCCCCGGCCACCCGCCGCCGACGGCGCCCAGAAACGCAAGCGATCGAAGCGCGCGACGCCGTCCCAACGAGGCGGGGCAGTCGGCAACAGACGGACGCCGGCGCGGCATGCTCAACGCCGGCACGCTTTGCCGACCGAATGGTGACTTTGGCGAGCGATCATCTTAAGGGGAAAAAACATTGAATGATCGGACATTCCTGCTGTTGACAGGCCGCCGCGCCGATCGTGCGACGAAAGGCTCGCCAACCGGGTAGCACCGAGGCTTGAGGGTCTAAGAGCTTCGTCAGCACGACGCCCGTTGGTATCCTTCGCCGCATCCCCATTGCCTCGAGCCGAACATGAGATACCGCACGCTTCCCGGTACCGACCTCCGCATCTCGGAAGTCTGCCTCGGCACAATGACGTGGGGAGAGCAAAACAGCGAATCGGACGCGCAGCAGCAGCTCGATTTCGCGCTCTCCCAAGGCGTCAATTTCGTCGACACGGCGGAAATGTATCCGGTACCGCCCAACGCGAAGACCCAGGGACGCACCGAATCGATTCTCGGTCGCATCCTTCGCGGACGACGCCGCGCCGACATTGTGATTGCGAGCAAGGTGGCGGGTCCCGGGCGGCGCGACTGGATTCGCGGTGGACGCACGGACCTGACGCGCGACGTAATTGCCGAGGCGGTCGAGACGAGCCTTGCGCGCCTCGGCGTCGAGTACATCGACCTTTACCAGATCCACTGGCCGCAGCGGAACGTCCCGATGTTCGGCGCGACCGAATTCGATCCGACCAAGGAACGACCGGGTCCGGCCATTCGGCAGCAAGTCGAAGGCATGGCGGCGCTGATGGCATCGGGAAAAATTCGCCACTACGGCCTGTCGAACGAGACGGCATGGGGCGTGTGCGAGTTCCATCGGACTGCACAGGAGCTTGGCGTTCCGGGACCCGTGACCGTGCAGAACAGCTACAGCCTGGTTTCGCGCAGCGCCGATGGCGACCTTGCCGAGGCGCTCTTTCGCAACAGCGTGTCGCTCCTCGCCTACAGTCCGCTCGCCGGTGGCATGCTGTCGGGCAAATATCTGCGAGGCGCGAAACCGCCCGCAGGCCGCTTCACGCGCTTCGACGGGCTCGGCATGCGCTTTCGCAAGCCGATCGTGCACGAGGCAATCGAGGCCTACGCGGAGCTTGCGCGCAAACGCGGCATTACCCTCGTGCAGCTTGCGCTGGGTTATGTGAGGAGGCGCTGGCACGTCGGCGCGTCGATCATCGGCGCCACTACACTCGCGCAACTCGAGGAGGACATCGCAGCCGCGCAATTCGAGCTCGACGCGCAGACGCTCGAGGACATCGCGGCGGTGCAGGAGCGGTACCCGAATCCCGCAGGGTACTGAGCGAGCGCGCCGGCGCGGCGGGCGGGACCGCTTGAGTGGCTGCGCTCAGCCGAGGTGCTTGCCGAAGAATTCCAGCGTACGACGCCGCGCGAGGGCGGCGGAATTTGCATCGAAGCTGCCGCGCGCCTCGCAGTTGAACCCGTGGCCCGCCGGGTACAGGAAGACTTGCACGTCGGGATTTTCACGGCGCACGGCGTCGACTTCCTGCAGCGGGATCGCGTGATCCTTCTCGCCGAAGTGACATTGCATCGCACAGCGTGGATGCTCGGACGCGAATTGACCGATTCCGCCGCCGTAATACGACGCGGCCGCAGAGAACCCGTCGAGGCGCGACGCGGCGAGCCACGTCACGGTGCCGCCCCAGCAGTAGCCGACGATGCCGACCTTGCCGCTGTCGTGGAG
>JBKPOL010000035.1:0-5143 GCA_046733075.1 Pseudomonadota bacterium
TCGTCACGCCGCAGCGACCGGACGAGTGCTGCGGTTTCGGTGGCACGTTCTCGGTCTTCGAGGAACCGGTTTCGGCAAAGATGGGTTACGACAAGGTGCTCGACCACGAGCACGCGGGCGCCGAGTACATCGTGTCCGCCGACATGTCGTGCGTCATGCACCAGAAGGGATGCGCCGAACGGCTCGGATCGCCGATCAAGTTCATCCACGTGGCGCAGATCCTGAACGGGGCCCGCGCATGAAGCGCATCGACCATGCCGAAGCGTCCTCGAAATTCATCGAGGCGACGGATCACCTCGAGTTTCACGACAAGCGCCTGTGGGACCTGCGCAAGAAGCGCGACCGGGAGAGTCACGAGCTGCCCGAGTGGCAGGAGTTGCGCACGCTCGCGTCGGCGATCAAGGAACACACGCTCACGCACCTCGCCGATTACCTGGAGGAGTTCGAGCGCAACGCCATCCGCAACGGCGCGACCGTCCACTGGGCGAAGGACGCAGCCGAGCACAATCAGATCGTGCTGGACATCCTGGCGCGGGGCGGCGCACGGACGCTGGTGAAGGCGAAGTCGATGCTGACCGACGAGTGCGAGATGCGGCCGTTCCTCGAGAACCGCGGCGTCACGGTGATGGAAACCGATCTCGGCGAACGCATCCAGCAGCTCGACGACGAGCCGCCGAGCCATATCGTCGTCCCGGCCGTGCACAAGCTCCGCGGCGACGTGGCGGACGTGTTCTCGAAGACGATCGGCACCGACCCCGCGAACAGCGACGTGCATTACCTGGCGGAGAGCCAGCGGCGGCACACCAGGCCCTACTTCCTTCGGGCCGAGGCCGGGATGACGGGCGCGAACTTCGCGGTGGCCGAGACCGGAACGGTCGTCGTCTGCACGAACGAGGGCAATGCCGATCTCAGCGTCAACTTGCCGCGTCTCTATATCGCGTCGATCGGCATCGAGAAGATCATCCCCCGCACCGAGCATCTCGGCGTATTCGTGCGCATGCTTTCGCGGAGCGCACTCGGTTCGCCCATTACGCAGATCACGTCGCATTTCCGGGCGCCGCGCGCGGGGACCGAGATGCACATCGTGCTGGTGGACAACGGGCGGTCCGAGCGTCTCGGCATGGCCGACTTCTGGTACTCGTTGAAATGCATCCGGTGCGGCGCCTGCATGAATACGTGCCCGGTATATCGGCGAAGCGGAGGACTGAGCTACGGCGCGACCTATTCGGGCCCCATCGGCGTCATCATCGATCCGACGTTCAATCTCCGTAAGTACAGCTCGTTACCCTTCGCGTCCACGCTGAACGGCAGCTGCACGCACGTATGCCCGGTCAAGATCAACATCCACGAGCAGATCTACAAGTGGCGGCAGATCATCGCCGAGCGCCATCAGCTGCCCTTCGTCAAGCAGGAGGCGATGCGTGTGGCGGGAAAGGTGTTGAGCAATCCCAAGCTGTACCGCGCAGCGGTGGAGACCACCAGCACGAGCATCGAGCACCTGCCGCGGTTCATGATGTACACCCGGCTGAACGCATGGGGGCGCCAGCGCGAGGTGCCTTCCGCCCCCACGCAGACCTTTCGCCAGTGGTACGTGAAGAATCGCGCCGGCAAGCAATGAGCACGCTATCGCGATGCCCTAAGGTTCTTGCGTCGGGCCACGCGGCGATGCAGCACAAAGCCGGGAGGTTCGATGAGCAGCCGTGAAGATATTCTCGCCCGCGTTCGAAAGAACCAGCCATCGGCAACGACGTTGCCCGACGTGCCGACGTTCGATCGCACCATTGCGTCGCTGTCCGAAACGTTCAAGGCGGCATTCACCCGGATGGGCGGCAAGCTCGCGGAGCCGCCGCGCGACGGAAACCTCACTCAACTTGTCCGCTCGTTGTTTCCCGACGCTCGAATGATCTGTTCCGCTACGCCCGAAGTCGAGGGGAATCGCGCACTCGACCTAGAAGCGCCACCGGCGGCGCTCGACGATGTGGACGTCGGCGTCGTGCGCGCCGTCTATGGCGTCGCGGAAACAGGTTCCGTATGGATCACGCAGGCGCAATTCAAGGTCAGCGCGCTGGGATTTCTGTCGCAGCACCTCGTCGTGCTGCTCGACCCGGCCGAGATCGTTCCGAACCTGCATCATGCCTATCGGCGCCGAACGGATTTCGACACGGGCTACGGTGCATTCATGACCGGACCTTCCGCGACCGCGGACATCGAAGGCGTCCTGATCCACGGTGCGCAGGGCATCCGCACGCTGACGATCGTTCTCATGGCGCCCGGCTAGTGTCCTGTCACTTGTGGAGGACGGCTGCAGGTCGGCGTGCGGGCCCTGTGTTGTTTTTTTGCCACGGGTTGATGCGCCGGCCTCGTTCGAGGCCAGACTCATTGACATGGATCAATGAGGAGGACGTGTCGCAAGGTAGCCTGCCTCAGCAGTAGCAGAAGAACCGGGCGCCTGCCGTCACAACATGGTTGTGTCGTCCCGGCGTTTTCGGTAACGTGAGGCGCGGGATGCGACTATTTGCCGCGGCGGCACGACCGCGCTGCGATGCATCATTGCGCATGCCTGGTTCGGTCCAGGGAGGGTGTCCGATGCGCTTCGATCTGAAGGCAGGCGTGCTGTACCTCGCGCTTTTTGCCGCGGCGCTGGCCGCACCCGCGATGGCACAGCAGGCGCCCGCCGATTCCAAAGGCGCGCAGCAAGCTCCGCCGGAGTCGAAGGTGCCCATCTGCGCGACCTGCCATGAGCAGCCGCACGCGTCGACGGTGATGACGGCCCATGGCGCGCGCAACGATGCGCAGGGCAGCATGTGCCAGGCGTGTCATGGTGACGCGACCGAGCACCTGAAGGATCCGACCAAGGCCAAGCCGCCCAACATCATCAAGACCGGAACGGCGGCGGAGAAGGCCGCCGTCTGCATGGCGTGTCATCAGACCAACCGTCACCTTGCGTTCTGGGAATCCGGTAAGCACGCGCTGAACGACGTGCCCTGCAGCGCGTGCCACAGCATTCACGGAAGGCAGTCGAATCCCACGATCACCCCATTCGTAACGACGTTCCGCCCGAATGAATCCGAGGTGTGCGGGACGTGTCACCAGGACGTCCGGTCGGCGATCCTCAAGCCGTCCCATCACCCCATCATCGAAGGCAAGGTCAAGTGCTCTGATTGCCACAACCCGCACGGCGCGATCAGCCCGGTCATGCTGCGCAACGCGTCAATCAACGAGCAGTGCACGTCGTGCCACACGGACAAGCGCGGCCCCTACGTGTTCGAGCATCCGCCGGTCGAAGAGAATTGCACGACGTGCCACAGTCCGCACGGGTCGTCGCACTACAAGCTGCTGAACGAGCATACGCCGAACCTGTGCCAGGACTGCCATGACGCATCCAGGCACCCGGGGACGATCTACGGCGGCGGTGCCGCGTGGCGTACGCCGGACGGCGCGCCGAACCCGTCGGTGAATACGCGCTTCATCGCGCGCGCGTGCCTGAACTGCCATAACGCCGTGCACGGCTCGAACGCGCCCGGCAACCGCGGCAGGTTCTTCCTGCGGTAAGTAGGGGAGGCAACATGGGGAAGAAGCGGATTTGCATGGTTGTCGCGTCGCTCTTCGCTGCGACGCCGGCCTTCGCGCAGTATTACGACTGGCGCTGGGAGGGCTCGGCGACGGTGGGTCCAATCTGGACCGACAAGAGCGACACCAAGGACCCGACCAAGCTCCAGGAGTACCGCGACCTCCGCGATGGCGCGCTGTCGAATATCTACGGCCGCGGCCGCAATGGACAGACTTGGTTCGAGGGCTACGGCGAGAACTTTGGCCGTGACGATCAGTTCCTGATGCTGCGAGGCGGCATCTACGATCTCTTCAAGTACAAGCTGTACAGCGACTCGCTGCCGCACGAATTCCTGATCAACGGGCTGACGCCATTCACGGGCGCCGGGTCGAACAACCTCGTTGCGAGATTTCCGCAACCGGATCCGGCAACGTGGAACCCGGTCAACATCGGTTACCAGCGCAGGGACAACGGGGGATTCTTCGAGTGGCAGGGGCTCGCGCCGTGGTACTTCCGCATCGATCTCCAAGAGCTCAAGTTCGACGGTACCAAGATCGGGTCGGGCTCAAACGGAACGAGTCCCGGAAACGGATTCACCGACCTGATCTTTCCGGTGCAGTACGACACCAAGAACGCGACGTTCGAGGTCGGTTACAACACCGGCAAAGCCAACTACTCGCTGAGCTACCTGTACAGCAAGTTCGAGAACGATTTCGAGTCGTTCAACTGGACCAACCCATTCTGGGCCAATGGAACGGACACCACGTACCTTGCGCCCGACAACCGTTACCAGCGGATCGCGGGGAACGCCACGTGGCGCCAGCTGCCGTGGAACTCGACGCTGGCCGCGCGGTACACGTGGTCGGAGAGCAAGAGCGATGCGACGCTGCCGCTGTTTGCGCTGAACGGCACGGGTGCGTCGGCGTTCGGGGCGACGAACCCGAATACCGACACGTTCAACGGCAACGTGAAGAACCAGACGTTCACCCTCACGCTTGCCTCCAACCCCACCAAGGGCGTCGACACGCGCGTCTATTACAACTACTACAAGCGCGATAACGATTCGACGGAGGTTGTGTACAACCCTGTCTCCGGCCTGAATTGCGGGGGCGGTCCATGCGAAGGCGACCGGTTCAACTACCGCAAGAACAACGTCGGTGTCGACGCCTACTGGCGCTTCATGCCGGGCAACCGCCTTGGTGCGGGGTGGGACTACCTCGACGTCCACCAGAACCGCATCGACTACGACAACGTCCGTTGGAACCGCTTTTTCGTGGAGTGGAAGAACACGAGCATTGCCACGCTCAGCGCCCGCGTCAAGTACACGTACCTGCAGCGGCGATCCGACTATCTGCTGGGTGAAGAGGGGGTCAATGCCGGCGATCCGGCATTTCTGGAGCGGTTCACGTCCGCCTACGATTCGTCGGATCTGAACCGCAACGAGGTCAGGCTCACGGCGGATTGGAGTCCGTTGCCGCTGCTCGACTTCTCGCTCGAAGGCATCTACAAGGACAATCAGTACAAGAACATCGTGCTCGGCCGGACGTCGGACAAGCGCGAGGAGGTGTATCTGAGCGGCTCGTACGGCGATCC
>JBKPOL010000036.1:0-15193 GCA_046733075.1 Pseudomonadota bacterium
GGATTGATTACAGAAATTGTGCGTCCAAACGAGCGGCCGATCATCGCCGTCGTCTGACTCTGTCGTTGCCCGCGCGTGGTCGCTTTGCGCAAAATAGACCGAAAACTCGGTCTATTAATAGACCTGCCAGAGCGGGCACTAACCGCTAACTGATTGACGCATTTGGCTCCCCGACCAGGGCTCGAACCTGGGACCTGCGGATTAACAGTCCGTCGCTCTACCGACTGAGCTATCGGGGAACAGGAGACACGCCGCAGCTTGTTTCACAGCCACGACGAGGCGCGCATTTTAACACGGCCTCCTCGCTCTCAACGCCGCGAACCGGCCTTGAAGCTAATGCGCCGGCGGCCTCACCGCGTTGACTGGGGGCTTTGATTTAGCCGCACGCGCTTCGGCCTCACGCGACACTGCAGCGGATCGAAAATGTGGCGCTGCGAGCCGCAGATAATGGAACATCGACCATAACGTGAGGATGGCCGCGACCCACAGCGCAAACGTTCCCAGCAATGACGTTGAGATGCCGGGAATCACGTTCTCCCACAGCAGGAGCGCGATCAGCGCAGTCATTTGCGCAACGGTCTTCACCTTGCCGACGAAAGCGACGGCTACGTTGCGCGATTTGCCGAGCTGCGCCATCCATTCGCGGAGCGCGGAGATGGCGATCTCGCGCCCGATGATGATGATGGCGAGATAGGCTTCGGCGCGGCCCAGCTCCACGAGCAGGATCAGAGCAGCGGCAACCATGAGCTTGTCGGCAACGGGATCGAGGAACGCGCCGAAGGAGCTCGTCTGGCCCCAGCGTCTCGCGAGATAGCCGTCGAACCAGTCGGTTATTGCGGCGAGCGCAAATACGCCCATGCCGATCCAGTTGTGAAGGACAGGCGATAACCAGTCATCGGAGATGTAATACACGCCGACGAAGACGGGGATCAGGACGATCCGCAGCCAGGTCAGCGCGGTCGGGAAATTGGGCACCATCGGTAGTTTCAGGGCGGCGGCCGGCTTTTGAAATTCACCGGCACGTTCTATCGAGATTTTACCCCCGGGCACGCGCGCCCTGCCCCCGCCCAAGCGCGGGCTATTTCTCCCCGACGATTCGGTGTTGCCATTTCGTCAGTACTTTGACATCTCCAGATCTCAGTGCAGCTCGGCGTAGATACGCTCCGCCAGAGAATGAGAGACACCCGGCACGCGCGCGAGATCCTCGACACTCGCCGATTGAATCCCCTTTAATCCGCCGAAATGTGCGAGGAGCGCCTGCCGGCGCTTCGACCCGACGCCGCTGATCTCCTGCAATGTCGACGTGTTGCGCTTCTTCGCGCGCCGCGCGCGATGTCCCTGGATTGCAAAACGATGCGCTTCGTCGCGAATCTGTTGCAGCAGGTGCAAACCGGGATGCTCGGCCGGCAGATTGAGGACCGCTTCGCGTCCGGGAAAGACGATGTCTTCGAGCCCGGGCTTCCGCTCGGGGCCCTTGGCAATCCCGATCAAGGGCGTCTGATGCAGTCCCTGCTCCGCAAGAACTTCCGCGGCCACCGACACCTGCCCCTTTCCACCATCGATCACCAGCAAGTCGGGCGCCGGATATTCCCCCTCAACAATACGCGCGCATCGCCTCGACAGCGCCTCGCGCATCGCCGCGTAGTCGTCGCCCGCCTGCGCCGGCGTCACATTGAAGCGCCGATATTCGGACGTCTGCATCGCATGCTTGTCGTAAATCACGCAGGACGCCACCGCCGCCTCGCCCATGGTATGCGAGACGTCGAAGCACTCGATTCTCTGCACCGATGGGGGCAGATGCAAAGCTTCCTGCAGCGCGGTCAGGCGGTCCTCCTGCGTTGCCTTCTGCGCAAGGCGCTGACGGATGGCAAGCGTTGCATTCTGGTTCGCCATCGTGAGCCACACGCGCCGCTCGCCGCCCGGGTTGCTGCTGATCTCGACCTTGCGTCCCGACTGGATCGTTAACACTTCCGCAAGGGCCTCCGCCGCCGTGGCCTGGGGCGCGATCAATGTCGGGGGTACCGGTCGCTCGACGTAGTGTTGGGTGAGAAAGGCGGTGACGACATCCGATTCGCTCACCGTTTCGGCATGGCGCGGAAAAAACGTCCGATCACCAACGTGCCGTCCGCCTCGAATCATCACGACGTTGACCGCGTACTGGTCTTCCTCGTGCACCGCCGCTATGACGTCGACGTCGCCCGCCGTTGCGCTCTCGACGAATTGCCGGGATTGCAGCTGCTGCAGCCGCGCAATCTTGTCCCGTGTGCGCGCCGCGCGCTCGAACTGCAACGATGCTGCTGCGTCGTCCATCTGGCGCTTGAGCTGCGCCAGCACTTCGTCTGTCTTTCCCTGCAGGAAGAGCATCGTTGCATGCACATCCTGGTGATAGTCGTCCTCCGAGATGAGACCGACGCAGGGTGCGGTGCAGCGCTCGATCTGATGCAGCATGCACGGGCGCGACCGGTTCGCGAACACCGTGTTCTCACAGGTGCGCAGCTGAAACACCTTCTGCAGGAGAGCCATTCCTTCGCGAACAGCGCCGGCGCTCGGGAATGGGCCGAAGTACCGATGCTTGCGGTCGAGCGAGCCGCGATGAAACCGCAGTTGCGGGTACGGATCACCGGACAGGCAGATGTACGGATAGCTCTTGTCGTCCCGAAACAGGATGTTGTAGCGCGGCTCGAGCGCCTTGATGTGATTGTTCTCGAGCAGCAGCGCCTCGCCCTCGGATCGCACGGCCGTCGTCTCGACACGCGCGACCTGCGCGATCATCGCGGCAATCCGCGGCTCGTGGCCGCTCTTCTGAAAATAGCTGGCTACGCGCTTCTTGAGATCGCGCGCCTTTCCGACGTAGAGCGCTCCGCCCGTGGCGTCAAACATTCGATACACGCCGGGGAGATGCGGCAGCGAGGCGATCAGCTCCTTCGCATCGAACTCGGTGGAGGCAGCGTTCGCGTCGACGACGCGCCGATTCAGTCGTGAAACCTTGGTCATGCGCGTGGATGTGGGCGACCGAGATGCTCGGCAACGGCGTCGAAGACGTCGCGGAACATCGCGGGCGTGAGCCGATTGGTATTGGTGTTGTAACGGCTGCAATGATAACTATCGAACAACGTGAGGCCGTTGGGCAGCGAATGGCAGGCCGCGTGGGCGAACGGGTAATCGGATCGCCGGACGCCTAGTGCGATCAGCGCCGCTTCGTGGGCGATGCGGCCGAGTGCAAGCACTGCCCCGCCTTCGCGCATGGTCGCGAGATCGGCCGCCAAGTAGTCGTTGCATGTGCGCACTTCATCGGGCGTCGGCTTGTTCTGCGGCGGCAGGCACTTGACGGAGTTCGTGATCCGGCAATCGACGAGCGTCAGCGGATCGTCCGGTGTTCGCGAGATCGGCGACGACGCGTACCCGTAAGCATGGAGCGTCTCATAGAGCAGGATGCCCGCGAAATCACCGGTGAATGGGCGGCCCGTTGCGTTCGCCCCGTGGAGACCTGGCGCGAGACCGATGATCACCAGGCGGGCCTGCGGATCCCCGAACGGAGGCACCGGCAGGCAGCGGTAACCCGGATGCGCGGTGCGTACTTCCTCGAGGAACGTGGCGAGGCGCGCGCAGCGGCGACACGACACGTCGTAGATCGGCGTGGGAATTGCTCTGTGGTCTGTCACAATGCCGGCCCTTTTGTCCTCGTAACGCCTCGCCTTTTCAGATCATGCTGCCGCCGGAGCCGCGCCTGGAAGTGCGCAAGCGCCTGCCGACGAACGCGTCGCGCAAGCCTTCGCTCGTCTTCGTGCACGGCGGCTACTGCGATGCGTGGTTCTGGGAACCGTATTTTCTCCCGTGGTTTGCAAATCGTGGTTATGCCGCTTACGCACTCAGCCTGCGCGGCCACGGCGCAAGCGGCGGTGGCGATACGCTGTTCATCGCGGGCCTCGCGGACTACGAAGCGGATGTCGAGTACGTTGTCGGCACGCTCGACACACCTCCGGTCTTGATAGGCCACTCGATGGGCGCTGCCGTCGTCGAGCGCATCGTCGCGAAACGGCCGGTCAGGGGCGCGGCGCTGCTTGCGCCCATTCCGCCCGTCGGTCTTTTGCCTATCGCGAGTCGCCTTGCCGCCTCGCATCCCGACTACCTGGTCCACATGGGCGGTGTGGACGCTTCCCGGCTCTCCTCGGATGTGCTGCAGACCCTGCGTCCGTTCTATTTCAGCGCCAACATTCCGCCGAAAGTCTTGGGAGAAGCAGCCCGTCACCTGAATGCCGAATCACCGCGCGCGCTGTTCGATCTGTCGCTGCGCCTGCACTGGGCGCTGCCGCAAAAGGATCATCGCCCGATGTTCGTGCTGGGCGCGGAGGGGGACCGGATCTGCACTCCCGATGATGTGAGGGCGACCGCCGAGCATCACAACGTGCAGGCGAAGATTCTGCCCGGGCTCGCGCACATGCTGATGCTCGAGCCGCAATGGATGCAGGTGGCGAAGGCGATCGAGGAGTGGCTCCAGACGCTCGACTAGGACAGTGCGGCCGTCACCGCGAGACTTGGAGGGCCGTCCCGCGAAGGAAGCCTGCGGATTTATGAGCTCGCGCTCCAAACAGCTTCGCGCTACTGCGGCCGCTTACGCACGAACTCGACGAACTCGGTGGCCGGCAGCGGCTTGCTGACCCAGTAGCCCTGGAAGCAGTGGCAGCCGCGCACGTCGAGGAAGTCGAGTTGCGCCCGCGTTCCGACACCCTCGGCAACGACCTTCAGCCCCAGCCCGCGCGCGAGCCCGATGATCGCTTCGGTGATCGCCGCGTCGCCGGGATCGGTCTCGAGGTCAGCGATGAAGGAGATGTCGATCTTCAGCGTGTCGATCGGGAAGTGCTTCAAGTGGGTAAGCGACGAATAACCCGTGCCGAAGTCGTCGATCGCGACGGTAAAGCCTTCGCCGCGCAACTGGTGCAGCACCTTGCGAATGGCGTCGATATCGTGCATCAGGCTCGTCTCGGTGACCTCGAGTTCTAGCCACGACGGTTCACACCCCTCGCCGCGAACGATCTCCGTGATCCGTTGCGCGAGGTCTTCCCGATAGAACTGCTTGGCGGAGAGATTCACCGAGATCGTGAGCGGCATGCCGGCCTTGCGCCAACTTACGCATTGCGATGCCGCGCTCTTCAGCACCCAGTCGCCAAGCGCATGGATCAGGCCTGACTCCTCGGCGAGCGGGATGAACACTTGCGGCGGAACGACGCCGTGGTCCGGGTCCGTCCACCGAAGCAGCGCCTCGGCGCCGACGATCGCCCGGTCGACGATGCGCACGACCGGCTGGTAATACAGCTTCAGCGCATTATCCTTGAGCGCGCCCCGCAGCGCAGTTTCCAGCGTGTGCTGCCGCAGGCGCCGCTCGGCGAGGTCGGCATCCAGGAACTGATAGGTGTTGCGGCCGAGTTCCTTCGAGCGATACATCGCCACGTCGGCGTGTTTCATCAGCTCTTCGGGGTCGTCCGAATCATCCGGGAACACCGCGATGCCGATCGACGACGTGACATAGATGTCGTGTTCCTCGATCCGGAACGGCTGGGCGATCGCGTCGAGCAGCTTCTGTGATATCCGGCCGAGCACCTGCGGCTCGTCGAAGTCCTCGACGATCACCATGAACTCGTCGCCGCCGAGACGCGCGAGCAAATCGGTTTCGCGGAGCGCGTCCGCGAGCGCACGCGTGACATGCTTCAACAGCTCGTCGCCGATGCGGTGGCCAAGCGTGTCGTTGACGTTCTTGAAGCGATCGAGGTCGATGAACAGCACGCCGACGCGACGCCCGCTGCGCCGCGCCTGCGCGATCGCTTGCGTCAGCCGCTCATGCAGCATCAGGCGATTCGGCAGCCCGGTCAGCGCATCGCGCGTGGCCATGTACTGGAGTCGCTCTTCGGCCTGGATCCGAGAGCTCACGTCCTGCACGAACGACAGGATCGAGACGACCTTACCGTCGTCGCCCACGAGCGCCGAGTGGTACCACTCGCACCAGATGGTCTTGCCGTCCTTCGTGTGGTTGCGCGTCAGCGCCGTCTCGCGCGGCTCGTGACCGCGCAGCAGCCGATTGATCAGCCCGACCATCGCCTCGCTGTCGTCCTGATGCAGCAACGGATTGGCGGTGATCGGCATCCCCAGTACCGACTCACCCTCCCATCCGAAGATGACCTCGGCCTGCGGCGACCAGCGGACGAGCTTCAGGTCACGATCCCATTCCAGCACCGCGAGCGGTGTATTGCTGATGTGCGACGACAACATCCAGTTGGCGCGCCGCAGCGCGTCTTCGTTCTTCTTCTGATCGTGGATGTCCGTATGAACGGCGTAGATGCCGATCACGTTGCCTTCGCTGTCGCGATGCGGCGCGTAGTGGATCGCTTCCCACTGCAACTCGCCGGACGGCTGGGGCAACTTCAACTCGGTGGAAACCACCTCGCCGGTCAGCACGCGATCGAGCAGCGGCTTCAGATACTCGAAGCGAGCGGTCCCGCTCACGTCCCTCATCGGTCGGCCAGTCAGGTCGTTGCGACTCGTGCCGAGCCAGCGCTCGTTGTGTCCGTTGAGGAAGCGATAGCGGTAGTCGCGATCGATATACGACACGCGCGCCGGCACGTTGTCCATGATCAGGCGCAGCTCGCCTTCCGAGGCGCGCAACGCTTCCTGCGCCTGCTTCAGGCCATGGATGTCGTTCATCAGTACGAACGCGCCATGGACCTCGCCGGATGGACCGACGTCGGGCACGACCCGGATGGTCATCCATCGGCGTGCGCCGTTCGCGCCGGCCACCAGACGATCGAACGCAGTCGACTCCCCCTGCAAGGCGCGCGTCAGCATCGCCTGCGCGCTTTCGTAGATTCCCTGGCCGACTACCTCGCGAAGCCGCAGATACCCGACCTGCTCGACGGTCAGCCCGAAATACTGCAGGAACGTGCGGTTGACGTAATGGCAACGCTCGTCGCGATCGATGTACGCGACCGGAGCGGGCACGCCGTCCATGATTGCCCGAAGCTGGGACTCACGCGCCGCCAACGTGTCCTGTGCGAGCTTGAGATCGGTGATGTCGTGACCGACGACGTATTCGCCGCGTACGCTGCCGTCGAGATTCAGGTCCGGCACGCAACGAGCGCGGATCCAGCGCGTGCGGCCGACGACGTCGATGACGGCGCGCTCATAGGTCAGCGCTTCGCTACGCTTTGCACGGTCGCGATCCGGCGTGAGTGCCTGTGAGCCTTCGACGCCGAGCACTTCCTCGGGCTTCTTGCCGAGGACCTCGTCGCGACTCAGCCCGTACAGGTCGAGGAACGCTTCGTTGACAAACACGTAGCGGCGTTCGGCGTCGAGATAGACGACCGGCTCAGGGATGTTGTCCGTGAAGAGCCGAAGCTGCTTCTCGCGCGCGGCGAGCTCCTGCTCCGTCTGCTTCAGATCGTGGATGTCGTATTCGGTGCAGTAGAGCCCTCGCACCTTGCCGGTCGAATCGAGATCCGGGGCCATGCGACCGTGCATCCAGCGACGCTGCCCTTTTTCGTTCTGTCCGATCCGCTCGTATTCGACGTGCTCACCCGCCTGCGCGCGCTTCAGCACCGGACGCAGGAAGGCTGCAACGTCGGGCGCCATCACCTCGAACGGTGTCTTGCCGTAGATCTCGTCCTGCGGCTTGCACACCCAGTTCGCAAAAGCCTGATTGACGAACGTGTAATGCAGGCTCTTGTCGAGGTACGCGATGGGTCCCGGAATGTTGTCGGCGAACAGTCGCAACTGTGATTGCTGCGACTTGAGCGCGTCGCGGACACGGACGTCGTCCTCGATGTCGTTCCACACGACGAACGCGCCGCCGACACGACCGCCCATCTCGCGATCAGGGAAGAGGGTGACGCGCACCCAGCGGAGCTCACCGGACGCGCGCCGTTCCCGCCGCTCGTACGCAACCATTGCGCCGGCGAATGCGCGCTCGATGTAGCCTTGCATCTCAGTCAGTGCATCGGACGGCAGGAATTCGTTCAGCGCATGCCCGAGCAGGTCTTCCGCAGGAACGCCGATCCAGTCGGCGAACGGCTTGTTCGCAAATCGCAGCCGCAGGTGGCGATCGAAGTGCAGGATCGGCAGGCCCACGCTGTCGGTAACGAGCCGCAGCCGGTGCTCGCGCTGGCCCGCTTCGAGCTCGAGACGCTTCAGCTGATCGACGTCGCTATACGTCGCAAGGAAGCCGCGGATGTGTCCCTGCTGATTGCGATCCGGGTAATAGTCGACGCGCATCCACAGCGGCTGGCGTCCCGGCATCGCGAGCTGCCATTCGTAGCCGGTCTTCTCGCCACCGAGCGCCGCATCGATATATGCCCGATACAGCTGATAGCTTTCGCGGCCGATGACTTCGATGATCTCGCGCCCGAGGACTTCGTCCGAGCGCTTGCCGAACCAGTCGAGCAACGCCTTGTTGACGAAGCGATAGCGTTGATTGCGGTCGACGTACGCCAGTGGCGTCCCGAGCGCGTTGAGCTTGCGTTGCGAAAGCGCGAGCAGCGCGCCGCGATCGATACCGATCGAGTCGCCGACCGTTTGCGGCGTCGGTGCCAAGTCCAAGCGACTGATCGAGCGGGTCAGGGCCATTGCGCCTTGCTTGTTGTGTTCGGCTGGCGTCAGTCTGCGGGTCATCGACGTTTTCGACGGTCGATCCGTCGAGTCCCCAGCCGCCGTGCGCGCCGTGATGCCTCGCGTTGGCACCCAAAAGCAAGGATCGGGCCGGATATGTGCTGTCCTCGTTTCACGGCCGATCCTCAGTTCCCGGGGACGGATGCACGGGCCCGGTTACAATCCGCGTCACCAAGAAACGCCGGACGGCAGAACCGCCGAAAGGCGTGGCTGCGGCTCCTCCACAGAGGCGTGACTCGGCGCTCTCCGCACCAATCTGCCCAAAGATGCCGATGCCCCTCGCGATTCGGGTCAAACATCAACTTTGGCCGCGCTCTTCGGCGCACGGCAGGCGGCCCGGCGGAACTGGGGAATCTGCTTCGGAAAAGGCGTCGAAGTCGGCCGCGGAAGGCGACCGGCTCGGCTTGCTTTGCATCCTGGCGCTGGTCGCACTCTTCGTTCCGAGCGTCGCGCTGGCGCAGAGCGCGCTCGTCGAACCTCCGGCCGTCGCCGGGATTCCCATCGACTTCATGCTGTTCGCAATCACACTGCTCGGCGTCGCGTTATTCCACCATCACACACTCAAGGTGGCGATCGTCGGGCTCGTCGTCATCACGCTTTTCAAGATTCTCGTGTCGCCCTTTGCAGAGGGACCAGGCATTACCGGGTTCGCGGCGCACATCGGTCATGAATGGGTGCTGCTCGCGAATCTTCTCGGGTTGCTGCTGGGGTTCGCGCTGCTCTCCAAGCATTTCGAGGCGAGCAACGTGCCGGCGTGGTTGCCGCGGCTCCTTCCCGACGACTGGAAAGGCGCTTTCGTTCTGCTCGTGATGATCTTCGTGCTGTCGTCATTCCTCGATAACATCGCCGCAGCGCTGATCGGAGGAACGATTGCCGGCGTTGTCTTCCGTCACAAAGTGCACATCGGATACCTCGCCGCCATCGTGGCCGCGTCGAACGCGGGAGGATCGGGCAGCGTGGTCGGCGACACGACGACGACGATGATGTGGATTGACGGTGTCTCTCCACTGTCGGTGCTCGAGGCCTACATCGCCGCGTCGATCGCCCTCGTCATCTTCGGCATTCCAGCGGCATTGCAGCAGCAGCGCTATTCTCCGATCGTCAAGAACGCGTCGGCGCGCATCCGCATCGACGGTACGCGGGTGTTCATCGTCGCGGCCATCCTGATTACCGCCATCGTCGTGAACGTCGTCGTCAATGTGAAGTTCAATGCTATCGCGGACCGATTCCCGTTCATCGGTACAGCGGTCTGGATCGCGCTTCTGTTGTGCGTGCCGCTCCGCGCGCCCGAGTGGAGCGAGCTGCCGGGCGCGTTCAAGGGGTCGATCTTCCTGCTGTCGCTCGTGCTCGCCGCGTCCATGATGCCGGTGCACAAGCTGCCCGACGCGTCGTGGCGCGTCGCCCTCGGACTCGGATTCATTTCCGCTGTTTTCGACAACATTCCTCTCACGGCGCTCGCGCTCAAGCAGGGCGGCTATGACTGGGGATTCGTGGCGTATGCGGTTGGATTCGGCGGGTCGATGATCTGGTTCGGATCGTCCGCCGGCGTCGCGTTGACGAATCAGTTTCCCGAGGGCAAGTCGGTTTTCGCGTGGCTCCGCGCGGGGTGGCATGTCGCGCTTGCGTATGTCATCGGTTTTGCCCTCATGCTCGTTGTTCATGGGTGGGTGCCTGATCCGCCCCACAAGGACAACTCTGGAGCGGCGCGAGTCGCGCAGACGTAGGAACGTACCGACGAGCACATCGGGTTCTCGCCGATTCCGCTCGCGTTCCGAAGGGAATTAGGATCCGGACTGCCCGGCGCCGTGAATGCGCCACTTGCTACGGAGAAACAGTCGATGAACAGAACGCTGCTGGTTGTCGCCGCAGCCACGGTAGCCGCCAGCGTAGGATCGATCGGACCCGCGAGTGCGGGCGGCTCGCGGGCCGATGCGCGCGACGTCATCATCAACGCACAAGAGGGCTCATCCTGGGTCGATACGCAGTCGAACGACCGCCGCGCCCGGCGTGGCGACGGACCCGACGCCGTGCTGTTCTCGAATCCGGACTTCCACGGCGAGCGCTGGGTGATCGATGGCGACTACATGCCCGATCTCGCCAACACCGGGTTCAACGATCGCGCGCAATCGTTGCGCGTGCGGCACGGCTATTGGATCTTCTGCAGCGATGCGCAGTTCCGGGGTCGATGCCGCACGTTCGGACCGGGCGACTATCCGCGGCTCGGCTGGGCGCTTGACAATAAGGTTTCGTCGGGGCGCCGGATCTCCGATCGTTATCCGTACGGAGGTCAACCCAACTGGGGTGATCATCGACAGTAAGGTGCTGTTGCAGCAACAGACACGACCCATGCCGATCGTCGACGACATCGCCGGGCTGCGCCGCATTCTTGCGACTTCGCGCACCCTGGCGATCGTCGGCCTTTCGGCGCAATGGTATCGGCCGAGTTACTTCGCGGCGAAGTACATGCAGGATCACGGGTATCGCGTCATCCCGGTGAATCCGCGATATGCGGAAGTGCTTGGTGAGAAGTGCTATCCGGACTTGTGGTCCGTTCCCGAAAAGATCGACATCGTCGACTGCTTTCGCAAGGCGTCGGAGATCGACTCCATCGCCGACGATGCCATCGCAATCGGTGCCCGTGTGCTGTGGATGCAGCTCGGCATCGTGAACGAGGAAGCGGCGCAACGGGCCGCGGCTGCGGGTCTCGACGTCGTGATGAACCGCTGCGTGAAGATCGAGCACGCGCGCATCCTGGGCGGTCTAAACTGGGCGGGCGTGAACACCGGCGTCATCTCGGCGCGACGGCCCGCAATTTCCTGACGGCCGGACGATCTTCGCGGCAGCACTGAACCGCCGACGGCAGCCGCCGTATGACGGAACCACTGGCTGCGGCGCCGCGTATTGCGTAACCGCCGGCGGCAGCGCGCCGCATTACGACCAGCGGTCGCAGCGCCAGCTTTGCCGCGATCCTGAGCGGTCGCCCAATTGGCGACGGCTCTCGAAGATGGTCGGCGCAATACGCGTCGACGTACCCCGCCGCGCGGTTCTTGCATAATGCGTTTCGCTTCCCGATTGCGGAACCCCCCGGCCGTCGCACATGCCCGATCACACGTTTGGCTTCGACACGCTCTGCCTGCATGCCGGGCAGATACCCGACGCGCAAACAGGTGCGCGGGCGTTGCCGATCTACCAGACGACGTCGTTCGTTTTCGATGACGCCGATCATGCGGCGTCGCTCTTCAATTTGCAGACGTTCGGGAACGTCTATTCGCGCATCTCGAATCCGACCGTCGCCGCGCTCGAGGAACGCGTCGCGGCGCTCGAGGGTGGCCGCGCCGCCCTCGCCGCTGCAACGGGCATGGCGGCGCAAATGCTCGCGTTCCTCACGCTCGCGCGCGCCGGCGATCACATCGTCGCGGCGCGATCGCTTTATGGCGGCTCGTATTCACAACTCGCCGTCACGTTCGAGCAGTTCGGAATTGCGGCTTCGTTCGTCGACGCCGACGACCCCGAGAACTTCCGGCGCGCGCTGCGCGCCTCCACCAAGTGCGTTTATGCGGAGACGATCGGCAATCCGCAGCTCAACGTGCCCGACATCGAGGCCATCGCGGCAGTCGCGCACGATGCGGGCATCCCGCTCGTCATCGACAATACGCTTGCGTCTCCCTACCTGTGCCGCCCGTTCGACCATGGCGCGGATATCGTCGTGCATTCGCTCACGAAGTATCTCGGCGGTCATGGAACGACGATGGGTGGCATCCTGGTCGAATCCGGCAGGTTTCCGTGGGACAACGGCAATTTTCCGCAGATGACCGAGCCGTCGCGCGGCTATCACGGCGTCATCTTTCACGAGACGTTCGGTGATTTCGGCTTCACGATGAAAGCGCGCATGGAGACGATGCGCACGCTCGGTCCCACGCTGTCGCCACTTTCGGCATTTCTCCTGCTGCAAGGAATCGAGACACTCCATCTGCGCATGCCGAGGCACTGCGAATCCGCGCTGGCCGTCGCCCGGCACCTGGCACGGCACCCGGCTGTCGAGTGGGTGAACTATCCCATGCTCGAGGGAAACCCGGGCAAGGCGATGGCCGAGCGCTACCTCCCACGCGGCGCAGGGGGCATCCTCACATTCGGCGTGAAGGGCGGCGCGGGAGCCGGGGTGCGCTGCATCGAAGCCGTCGAATTCCTCTCGCACCTTGCGAACGTCGGTGATGCGAAGACACTGATCATTCATCCGGCTTCGACGACGCATCGCCAGCTCGACGAGGCCGAGCAGCGGGCGGCAGGCGTGCTGCCCGAGATGATTCGCTTGTCTGTGGGGCTTGAGTCGCTGACAGACATTCTGTGGGACCTGGACCAGGCGCTGGCGCGCTCCCAGCGGTGACGCGTTCGCCGGAACATCGCACTACCGTTGCATCCACGAACTTGGGTCGCGGCGCGGATCGCCGCTCGGGACGATCACGACGATGAATCGCTACGCCGCCATTCCCTGGCCGTGGGCCGGTCTGTTTCTCTGCATCGCCCTGCTCGCGCAGGAATTGCTGCTGCATTGGTTCGAGGCGCAACCGGCGCTGTCGGAAGCGGTTTACCGCGTATCCGTCATGACGCTCGGCGCCGCATCGCTCACATTGATCCTGCTGCCGCCCCGCCGCCCTGCGTATCTGCTCGGCTTTCTCATCTGCGCAGGACTGATGGCGTGGGCATTCTGGCTGCAGTATGGACAGGGACTGGAGCCTTGTCCGCTCTGCATGTTCCAGCGCGTCGCGATGACCGCGGCCGGCATCGTGTTCCTGATCGCAGCCGTCCACAACCCTGGAAGGAGCGGCGCGGCATTCTATGCGGTGCTCACGCTGCTGATCGCGGGCACCGGCGCAGCGTTGGCGGCGCGGCAGATCTGGCTTCAGGCGTTGCCCAAGGACCAGGTGCCGGTCTGCGGAATGGGCCTGAGCTACATGATGCACACGATGCCGTTTGCCGACGTATTACGCCGCGTGCTCGAAGGAAGCGGCGAATGTGCCGAGAAGGGCTGGGTCTTCCTCGGCCTGTCGATCGCCGGCTGGACGTTCGTTTTTTTCGGCTCGATGATCGCTGCGGCCATCGCGCTCATCCGGCGCGATTAGCGCCGCGTTGCATTTAATCTCGACGCTGCCCTGTCCAGTCCATCATTTGAGCACTTCATCGCGAACCCTTAGCCGCGCGAGCGCTTCCGTACGCATCGCTGCGAACCCGCCGGCGAGTCCCTCTTCGAGAATCGACGCCATGTCGGTGGCGGAATGCAGCCGCGATACGAACACGAAGTCGGCACCGGCGTCATAGAGCGCCAGTGCTCCGGCGGCCCGGTTCGACGTCACCACGACGCTCGCATGAGGACAGAGTCTGCGCGCCTGTTGCAGCAGGCGAAGATTGCTCGTGCCCTTGAGGATCGTATCCGGAATGGTCGAGACGACGAGCTTCGCGTGGTGGACGGCAGCGTGGTGCAGCGTTTCCATGCTGGCGACGTCACCGTACCTGCACGCGATGCCGCGTCGCTGCAATTCGGCGTGGACGTCGGGATTGAAATCGATGACGAGCAGCCGCGCGAGCATCGGATGCCGCGCCATCTCGTATTCGTGCACGAGGGCGCTCGCCTCGGTGAAGAAGCCGAGCAGCACGACATCCTTGTCGCTTTGCCCGCGGTCCGCCTCCCCGCTGGGGAACCCCTGGTCGAGGTCCTTGATGCCGATCCTGCGCAGCCAGCCGCCGAGCTTTTCCTGCAGCGGATGGCTGTAGCCGATCAGATAGGTCGACGCGACGGAGGTGATCGCAAAGACGAAGATGAGCAGGCTGACGGTCTTCTGATCGATGTGCCGGTAACCGAAGCCGATCGCGGCGATCACCATGGCGAACTCGCTCATCTGGGCAAGATTGATCGCCGGCAGGAGGCTCGCCCGGTGTCCCTGGCGCAGCGCACGCAGCACTGGAAACACGACGACGAAGCGGCTCGCCACGAGAAAGGCGGACGCGAGCAGCGCCATCCAGATGAGCTCGGGCGTCGGCATCGGGATCTGCATTCCGAGAGCCACGAAGAAGAGCGTCACGAAGAAGTCGCGAATGCTGACGACCTTGGCGACGACGTCGAGGTTGTAGGGAAAGGTGGAAATGGCGACGCCCGCGATCAGCGCGCCCATTTCGCGCGAAAGGCCGGCGGCGTTGGCCGCTGCGCACACGATGAAGCACCACGCGAGCGAGCCGATCAGCACGAGCTCCGGAAGCTTTGCGACCGCGCGAAAGAGCCGAGGTAACACGGTCTTGCTGATGACGAGCGTAACGCCGATGAGAAAGGCCCCACTCAGCAACGAACCGGCGAGCTTGCCGAACTGCGGATCAAGCAGATTTGGCTGGATGCCGAGCACGACGATCGCCCAGATATCCTGGAAGATCAGAACGCCAAGCGTGATCCGCCCGGGCAGCGTGTCCAGCTCGAACTTGTCGTAGAGCAGCTTCACGACGATCATCGTGCTGCTGATGGCAAGACACACGGCGATGTAGAGCAGGCCGAAAT